>NZ_CP146100.1:3220000-3312500 GCF_037023755.1 Saccharopolyspora sp. SCSIO 74807
GTGCTGGGGTGCGGACGAGTCCGGTCAGGCGTTCGCGAAGGACTACGAGCCCGGTGCGGACGGGATGGAGCAGGCGCTGCAGTCGCTCACCGGTGCGCTGCGGTCGATGCGCGAGCAGGTGCAGGGCGTGGCCGACGACTCGCAGGCCACCGACCAGCGCAATGCCGAGGTTATCGGTGGGGCGGGGAACTGACGCATGGGCTTGGAGATTCCCGACGAGCTCAAGTGGCTGACTTGGCTGGTCGGGGAGAGCTGGCCGGAAGGCGACGAGGACAAGCTGCGCGCGCTGCGCGACGCCTGGACGCAGACCGGGCAGGCCATCCCCGACGTGGTCGACGCGGGCGACGCCGCCGCGCGCGAAGTGCTGGGCAGCTGGCAGGGGGAGTCCGCGGACGCCTTCGAGCGGCAGTGGAAGAACCTCACCGAAGGCGAGCAGGCGGCCTTTCAGCACATCCAGGAGATGTGCGAGCAGCTGGCGCAGTCCTGCGACCAGACCGCGCTGGACGTCGAATACACCAAATATATGATCATCGCGTCGCTGGTGCTGCTGGCGATCCAGATCGCCGCGATGATCGCCGCCGCGTTCGTCAGCGCCGGTGCTTCCACCGCCGCGATCGTGCCCGCGCAGCTCGCGACCCGGGCGGCCGTGCAGATGGCGTTCCGCCAGCTCGTGCAGAAGCTGATGCAGCAGGGTGTCAAGCAGGTCGCCAAGGAAGCCCTGGAGAAGGTTCTCCGAGAGGGGCTGGAGAAGCTCGGCAAGCAGGGGATGAAGAACCTCGCGGGCATGGCGGCGAAGAACGCCGGCGCGCAGGTGGCGCTGGACGCCGGGATCCAAGGTGCGCAGGTCGCCGCGGGGGATCGGAAGTCGTGGGACTGGGACAAGACCGGCGATGCCGCCGCCAGCGGGGCGGGCGAAGGACTCGCCGGGCACTTGGTCAACGGTCCCGGCGCCGGTGCGGGCAGCGTGCTCGGGCACGCGGCGAAAGGCGGGGCGGAAGGCGCGCTCGGCAGCGTCGCCGGGGCGGCGGCTACCGGTGATCTCGGCAGTCTTTCCGCCGGGGACGTGTTCTCGGGCGCGCTCGGTGGGTCGGTCGACGGCGGTGTCGGTGGGGCGAAGGACGGCTTCAGCGGGGCTGCGGATGCGGCGGGTGCGCGGCAGGCGGCGGATGCGGCCGATTCGGTGCGCGGGGCGGATTCGGGTGCGGACGTTGGTGGTTCGCACACCGGTGGTTCGGGGCCGGGTGATTCCGGTGGCGCCGATGGCTCTGGCGGCACCGATGGCTCTGGCGGCACCGATGGCTCTGGCGGAGCGGATGGCTCCGGCGGACCTGGTAGTTCGAGCGGAGCCAGTGGTCCAGGGGGCGCCGATGGCCCGAACAGTGCGGATGGTTCGGGCGGCGCGGTCGGCTCGGGCAGTGCCGCTGGCGCGGACGCCTCGTCGGGTTCGTCCGGTGGCTCGGGCGGTTCTGGAAATGGCGGTGTCGCGGCGAATTTCGGCGACTCGGCGGGTGCGGGTTCCGGCACCGCTGCCTCGGGCGGTTCCGGCGAAACGGGAAATCCCGCGGATTCCGGGACGCAGTCCGGTTCGGGCGCGGGCGGCGGCGAGCCCGGCGGCCGGGGTTCGGTAGCGGGTTCCTCGGGTTCGGGCAACGGTGTTCCGGACGCACCGGCGGCAACCGCCGCGTCTTCGGCCGTTCCGCCGGAAGCTCCGGCAGGCGCCTATGGCAGCGGAGCCCCGGGTATGGGCGGGATGCCACCGGCGGCCGCGCACCATCCCGGCAACCAAGGTGGTGGGCCGGGCGGGCCACCTGGTCAGGGCGTTCCGGGTGCTCCTTCTGGCGGGATGCCGGGCGGGGCACCGGCAGGCGGTGGATTCGCTGCACCGGGAGGCCGCGGCGGGCCCTACGCGCAGCAGCCGCCCGCGAACCCGCAAAAGTCCACAATGGACCATTCGGGCCGGGGTGCTCCTTCGCAGCAAGGTGGTTTCCGCGGCACCACCGGCTTTCCGCAAGGGCAGCACCCGGCGCATCCCAACGCCAATCCCGCGCATCCGAATCCCGGTCAGTTCAACGGTCCTGCGAACCGTCCGGGCGCACCCGCAGGACCGGCGCAATCTCCCGGGGCGCCGCATCCTGGTGCGCCGCAAGGCCGTCCGGGGATGCCCGGAGGCCCGAACCCGGCGGGAGCTCCCGGCCACCCGAACTCCCCGACACCGCAGAGTTCTCCAGCACCGCAGAACTTCCCAGCACCGCAGAGTTTCCCAGCGCCGCAGAGTTTCCCAGCGCCGCAGAACTCGCCAGCGCCGCAGGGAGGCCCCAACCAGGGAATGCCGGGAGGTGGTCAGCACCCCGGCGCGCCGCAGGGCGGCCATCCCGGTCGCGGTATGCCGCAGGGTGGCCAGCCGGGTGCGCCGCAGGGCGGTCAGCCGAATCCCGTTGGGCCGCACGCTCAACCCGATCGCGGTGCGCCGCAGGGCGGTCAGCCGGATCGCGGCGCGGCAAACCCGAACCACGCCCAGCACGGCGGCCATCCCGCCCGGCCCCCGCTCGGCCCGCCGCCCAACAACGCGCCGCAGAACTTCGCTCAGCCGAACGCACCACAGCGCCCGCAACCGGCTCCGGGACAAGGACCGCCGCAGGGCGGTTACGCCCCGCCGCAAGGGTTCCAGCAGCAAGGCCCGCCGGCCCCGCCCGCGCGCCCCGGCGGACCGCAGCCGCCGAACGCCTTCCAGCAAGGACCTCCCCAGCAAGGCCGCCCCCAGCACCCGGGTCGGCCGAACGGCGGACGACCGGAAAGCCCGCAGCAGGGCGGAAACGACCTCGGCCAGGGCCATCCTCAACAGCCCGCATCCCAGCCGAGCCACGGCCCGCAGTCGGGCCAGCCCCAACAGCCCGGCCGGCCACAACAGTCCGGCCATCCTCAACAGCCCGGTCCGTCGCAGCAGGCCGTTCCGCCCCAACAGCGTGGTCAGCAGCAACCCGACCCGGAACGCTCCGCGACGCAGACGCCAACTCGCCAGTCCCCACCGGAGGGCGCGCAGGACCGGACTCCGTCCGACCAGCGAAACCCGCGACCCGAGAACTCCCCAGCGGCGGAAAAGCCGCCGCACACCGCCGAACAGCCACGCACCGAGGCTCCGCGGACCGAAGAGTTCGCATCGGACTCCCCTGGTGACGCTGCGCGGGACGGCGCTCCCGGCCCGGACGCCCAGCACCAGCAACACGACTCGTCGGACAGCTCCGGCGAGCCCGACGCTGCGTGGTTGTCCAAGGACGATCTGGACTTCTGCTTCGACCCGGACTACCGGGCGCCCGCCGAGTCGTTCCAAGCCCTGGAAGACAAGATCGCGGAGAAGCCGGACTGGAACGACGCCGAGCGCGAGGCGTGCACCCGCCTCGACGTCCTGCGCGACCGGGTGCAGGGCAAGCTCGCCGAGCTCGACGGCATCTCCGCTCGCGGTGCGTTGGCCGCGCACTCGTACACCTCGCACGACGTGTTCCCCGCGCTGAACCACGGATGCCGGGTCGGTCAGCTCAGCGCGAGCCAGCTCGGGCAGGTGCAGGCGATCGTCTCCGGTCTCAACGAGTTGCCGCGGCACCAGGGGTCGGTGGTCCGCGGTATCGACTTCTTGAACCCGGAAGCCGCGGCTCGTGCGGCGGCGCACTACGAGCCGGGCCGGATCACCGTGGAAACCTCGATCACCAGCCTGTCGATGAAGACCGACGGCGACGACCGCCCGGCGATCGAGGGCAACGTGGAGCTGCACGTCGAGTCCACCGCGGCGCGCCGGTTGCAGGAGCTCGCGAGCAATCCGTCCGAGCGCGAAGTGGTGTTGCTGCCTTCCTCGCAGCTGATGGTGCACAGCAAGGAACTCGTGCCGTACGAGGCCGGGGACGGTTCCACCAAGCACAAATGGGTCATCCACGCCGAAGAGATCGCGCCGGGCGACCCGCGGCACTTGGGCCAGGACCAGGCGAAACAGCTGATGGTCGAGCGTCAGGACCTCGCGCGGCGGCAGGCGGCCGAATTCGCCGCGAGCAACGACTTCGACTCGGTCCTGAACCCGGCGGGCAGCCCGCAGGACCACGCGGCGCACGGGGAGCCTTCGGACGGCCGGGCCACCAGCGGCCTGCACATTCCGACCGAGACCGCAGTCGCCGACCCGGGCCGATCCGCCGACCTCGATGGCGTTCCGGCTCCCCGAACGGACTCCGCAACGGAACTTCCCGGCGAGGAGCCCGGGCCGAGCAAGCTCGAGCGGATGCTTGCGCCGGACGACACCCCGTTCTCCGGGCATCCCGCGGATCCGTTCGGCCCGGATGACGGCTTCGACGCGACCGGACCACCCCTTGACGCGGACGGAAATCCGGATTGGCGTCAGCTCGAACGCAGCACGCCCCCGGTCACCAACCTGCCTGCGATCCACAACGGCACCGCGGTACCGGAGCACCACGCCGCGTACGTCGACCAGCGCCACCCGGAGCTTCGCGCGGTCAACCCGAACTTCGACCACCCGAACGCTTACGAGAACGGCACGAGGACGAACTGCACCCGGTGCGTCGTGTCGTACGCGCAGCGGTTGATCGGCATCGACGCGCAAGCCGAGCCGGTGCTGCCGAACGAACTCAAGGCCAAAGGAACGTTGCCGTGGGTGCAGCAACAACTCGGCGGTGCGTGGGAAAGCCACGGCAGCTACGACGACGTGATCAGCCGGATGAGCGGGCAGCCGCTCGGCTCGCACGCCGTCATCGGTGTTCAGTTCGCCACTCCGGACGGCGTGCTCGGTCACGTCGCGATGGTGACCAACACGCCCGAAGGCGTGGCGTTCATCGATCCGCAGTCCGGCACGCTGATGCAACTGCCGCACCCGCCACTAGGGTTGCACCTGCTGCCGTTCGGATCGCTGGAGTCGGAACTCCCCGATGCCGGGGCCGGTCATTCCGGGGAGCACACCGGTGGCGCTGCCGAAAAATCCGCCGAGCCGCAGGAATCGGCCGTTGCCCCGCTGTCGGACACCGACGGCGTCCGCGAGTCGCCTGCCGACGATCTGCACCGCCTTCCGGACGGACCGTGGTTCGGGCAGCACACCAACCCGTTCCGGCCGACGATCGAGGAAGAAGAGCCGGCATCGGCCGTGCCGCCGACCGGTGCCGCGCATTACGGGCGATCGGCGGGCGAACCGGGCGCGGAAGAACCGGGTACGTCGGCACCTGCCGTGCCGCATGAGCCAGCGCCTGCAAACGGTCCACAAGGGACTTCGCAAGCCTCGGATGTGCCTGCTGTGCCTGGGCATTCCGAATCCGCACGTCTCGGCGGAATGAACAGGTCGATGAGTGGAACGCTGGAACCCGAGACGGCCGCTCAGGATCCCGCCGAACAGACCGGTTCCGAAAGTGGCGGCCCGGCATCCGCCGGCAGCGCCGCACCGGGTACGTCCACCAGCTCCGCCGTCGATGCGCGGGCGGGCGATGCTCCCAGCGCACCCGGCCCGGCAGGTCGTTCGGCCGATGCGGCGCCCGCACCGTCCGCCGGGGAACCGAGCGCAGCAGGCGGTGGCGCCGGTGGCCTGCCTCCGGCGATGGGACCTGCGGCACCGGGAGCGGGAACGGCGACCCGCGCCCCCGGTGGACATTCCTCCTCCTGGCGGGCCGGTGCCGCCGGGGAGATCACGCACAACCGCGAACAGGTGATTCCCGGAGAACTCGCGGCGAAGTACCTGGGGAACCACGAGCCCGGGCCGATCATCACCGGTGACGGCAGGCAATCGATGTTCCGCGGCAACGCCGCGCCATCGATACCCGGCGATGCAGGCTTCGAGGACTCGCAGGTGAGGATGCGCTTCGCGGTCCCCGCCCGGGATGACCGGGGGATCGCGGACGACGTCGATTTCTTCGGTCAGGCGGAGATCGTGGTGCAGGACGTCGCGGGCGCGGAAACGGTGCTCGGCACCTTCGACGCGGGCTCGCAGAACTGGACGCCGACGGATGCGGGCAGGCGCTGGCTGCAAGACTCGCAATGACGCGCAGCCGGTGACGATGCAGCCGGTGACGATGTGGGAAGGACCAGGTGAGTAGTGCAGCAGGCACAGGCCGTCGAACTCGCCGAGCGGTGGTTGCGGGCGGTGGGCACCCCGCTGAACGAGCCCGACGGGGTTCGGGTCGATCACGACAACGTGCGACTCGGCCTGGAAGGTTGGGTCGTGCCGTGGGACAACGTCGCCTTCCTCGACGGCGGGGACGGCATGCAGCGGATCTTCCCGCCGCAGCGGTTGATCGTCACCGAGCCGGAAGGGGAGCTGCGGGAGGCGAACACGACGCCGCACCCCGGTTTCTCGCGCCCGGTCGATTGGCCCGGGCAGCCGCGGTACCGGGAGTTCGTCGATCCGGAGTACGACCGCGCGGGCTTCTACCGGGCGGGCGTGCCGCGGAAAGCTCTGGTCGGCTGGAAAGTCCTGCACGAGGACGGCCGGACGACGGAGCAGCTCAACCCGAAGTGGATTCCCGGCCCGCGAGCGGTGGGCCTGCCGAGGGCGCAGAACCAGCTTGAGACGCTGCTCAACTACCTGCAGCTCGGCGTCCTGTCCCACGAGGCCGCGTTGGCCCTGTTGTTCGACATGGTCGTGCTGCTCCCGTTGTCGGCGGACGAACCGGCCTACGAAGTCGATCCGCCGCGGCGGCTCAGCGCCTACAGCTCGCCGCGCAAGATGCCGGAATCCTGCCGGTGGCTGCGGATCACGGTGCCGACGCTGGTTTCCCGGTACCCCGGCAGCGGTCTCGTGATCAACTCTGCCGCGTATCCGCGGACCGAGTTCGGCGCCGAGGAGTTGGCGCGTGTCGCCGCGGAGTACGGTTCCTTCCCCCGATACCAGCCGGAAGAACCGCAGGTCGTCGTGGAGCCTGGCTTGGACGGGTCGTTCGACGACTATGCGGCGCAGTTGCGGGAGCACTTCGGGCTGGCCGAGCAGCCGACCGTCTCGAAGCACCGCATCCAGCTCTCGCGGCTCACCGGGTACGACCTGACCAGCGGCGAACGCAAGCTGAGCATGCTCGCGAGCTGCTGGGTCAAGACCAACGCCGAGCGACGCGCGGCCGGTGAGCAGCAGAACTGGCCGGCCGATCTGCACGCGAACGGGCTGGAAGTGCGGCATGAGCCGTCCGGGCAGGCGTACCCCGTTCCCGCGACGTTCGGGAAGATCCCGCTGGAAGGAACGCAGGACCTGCACCGGTTCTGGCACGGCGTGATCGGCGCCTACGTCGGTTTCGCCGTGGGCGACGCGCTCGGTTCCGCGGTGGACGGCATGTCGTGGTCGCAGATCCAGCAGCACTACGGCGAGAACGGGATCACCGCGCCGGACGCGGTGTTCGATCGTCCCGGGCAGGTGAGCTGGCGGACTCAGCTTCTGCTGTTCCTGACCGAAGGCACCGTGCGCGGCTTGCGGACGGGGATGCGCCAGGACGGCGACCAGCAGCCGATGGCGATGCGGTCGGCGCACGCGCGATGGCTCGTCGCGCAAGGAATGCCGTGGCAGCAGGCGGCAGGTGCGTTGGCGGCCGAACGTCCGGCACCGGACGGTTGGCTGCTGAATGCGCCCGAAGCGCAATTCCGCCGCGGAGTCCCAGAGGGGCTGGCCGAGGCGGTGCAGCGGGCGATCGCCGAACCCGGCCGGAATGCGGGATTGCACGGTCCGTTGATGCTGATGTGGGCGCTGCCCGATGCGGTAGCGGCGCACAAGACCGACCCGCAGGCGCAGGGCTGGTACCGCGATCCGCTCGACGCCGGAGCGTCCGCGATCCTCGCGGAGTTGTTCACCGGCCTGTTCCGTCGAGAGCGCTTCGTCGAACCCGTGTGGATGCGGTTGCAGAAGCAGCTCGACGGGCTTCCGGCTGCCGACAGCCCGCACCAGCCCGCCATCGACCTCGCGAGGAACGCGTTGGGCCGCTGGCGGAACTACCTCGAGCCCGACCGGGACGAGGTGGAAGCGATAGGCGACGGGCAGGACACCGCTTCGGTCCTCGGCCGAGCCCTGCTGGCCGCCGCGAAGCGGGAGTACGACCCGCGATCGGCGATCCTGGCCGCCGCGAACCAGTCCGGTCGCAGCGCCATGACCGCCGCGCTGACCGGCGCACTCGTCGGCGCCCGCGCGGGTCTGCCGGGGCTGCCGCGGGAATGGGTGGACGCGCTCGGCGTCACCGACCTCGTCCAAGAGGTCGCCAACGACGCCTACTGGCACTTCTCCGTCCGCAATCCGCGCGAGCAAGCCGACCCGCAACGCTGGAAAGAACGCTATCCCCGGTGGTGAGCTCGGCGGCGACGGTGCTTCGCGGTCGGCGTTTCGCCGGATCCACTTCTCGCAGGCCGTGACCGGCGATGTTCCGGTGGCCGGCCTTGGCGGCGGCGTGCGACTTGCGTGATCGTTTGCACCCGCGGAAAAAGATCACGTCTTGCTGATTTTCCGATCTCCATTTCCGGTGTGCTGCGTTGTACCGCGCAGGTCGCATGTCGTTTCGGGTTCGCACGACCCGCGCCGCCAGTCGGCGAAGAATCACCCGCCCGTGCGCGGCGATTCGAGGGGCGCTCCGTTTCCGCTGGTACACGCCGCGAGTCGAGCGAGTGACGCGCGCGGCCGTCACTCTGAAGGATCGCGGCATCGGAAGGAGGTACGCCATGCGGATCACTTGGACAGTGGATGGCACGGAGCGTGAGCTGGACGTGGAGCCGCGGGTCACGGTGCTCGACGCGCTGCGGGACCGGCTGGGGGTGGTGTCGCCGAAGAAGGGGTGCGATCACGGCCAGTGCGGTGCCTGCACGGTGCTGGTGGACGGGTGGCGGGTGACGACCTGCCTGTCGCTCGCCGTGGCGCAGGACGGGGCGGAGATCACCACGGCGGCGGGGCTGGCCGACGACGGTGAGCTGCACCCGGTCGCTCGCGCGTTCGTGCAGCACGACGGGTTCCAGTGCGGTTATTGCACGCCGGGACAGGTTTGTTCCGCGGTGGGAATGCTGGACGAGGCAGAGCAGGGCTGGCCGAGCCACGCCACCGCGGACGTGGCCGCCGAACCCGCGCTCACCGACGACGAGATCCGCGAGCGGATGAGCGGGAACCTGTGCCGCTGCGGGGCTTACGTGAACATCCTGGCCGCGATCCGCGAGGTGGCGACATGATCCCGTTCGACTACGAGCGCGCCACGGACGCCGCGGGCGCGGTTGCGACGGTGGCGCGGAACCCGAACGCGCGGTTCCTCGCCGGGGGCACGAACCTGGTGGATCACTTGAAGCTGGGGGTGAGCGAGCCGGAGCTGCTGGTCGACGTGTCGCGGCTGCCGTTCGGCGAGGTCCAGGAGCAGGACGGCGTGGTCCGGGCGGGCGCGTCGGTGCGCAACAGCGAGCTCGCCGCGCACCCGCTGATCCGGCAGCGGTTCCCGGTGCTGGCGCAGGCATTGCTGGCCGGCGCCTCCGGGCAGCTGCGCAACCTCGCCACGACCGGCGGGAACCTGCTGCAGCGCACCCGCTGCCCGTACTTCCAGGACGTCACGACACCGTGCAACAAGCGGGAACCCGGCTCCGGATGTTCGGCGATCAGCGGGCACAACCGCGACATGGCGATCCTCGGGTCGTCCGAGCAGTGCGTGGCCACGCACCCGTCGGACATGGCGGTGGCGATGACGGCGCTGGACGCGGTGGTGCGGATACAGGGCGTCGATGGCGAACGAACCGTCCCGGTCGCGGAGTTCCACCGGTTGCCCGGGGATTCACCGGAGCGCGACACGGTGCTGCAGCACGGCGAGCTCATAACCGCGGTCGATATCCCTGGAGCCGCGCCGATTTCCGCTTACCGCAAAGTGCGGGACCGCGCTTCGTACGCGTTCGCGCTCGTTTCGGTGGCCGCGGTCGTCGACATGGCCGGCGGCGTGGTGCAGGACGTGCGGCTCGCGCTGGGCGGTTTGGCGCACAAGCCGTGGCGGGCGCGGCGCGCCGAAGCCGCGCTGCGCGGAAGCCGCGCCACCGAGCAAGCGTTCCGGGAGGCCGCCGAGGCCGAGCTGGCCGACGCGAGCCCGCTCGCGGGCAACGCCTTCAAAGTCCCGATGGCCAAGAACACGATCGTCGCCGCGCTGCGCGACCTGACCGGGGAGCAGCGATGACCGAGCAGCTGGAGCGCAACGCAATCGGGACGTCACTGGAACGCCTCGACGGCCACGCCAAGGTGACCGGCACGGCGGCCTACGCCTACGAACAACCGGTCCGCGAACCGCTCTACGTGCATCCCGTGCAGGCCACGGTCGCGCGCGGGCGCATCCGCCACATCGACACCGACGCCGCCGAGGACCTCGAAGGCGTCGCCGCTGTCCTCACCCACCTGAACGCACCGCGCCTGGCCACCGGCGACGACCCGGAGATGTGGGTGCTGCAGTCCGATCGCATCGCGTTCCGCGGCCAGCTGATCGGCGCGGTGCTCGCCGAAGCACCGGAGGTCGCCAGGCAGGCGGCCGGTCTGGTGCGGATCGACTACGAGCAGGAACAGCACGACGTGGTGCTGCGCAGCAACTACGAACGGCTCTACGCGCCGGAGATCGTCAACGGGGGCTTCGGCACCGACACGCACTCGGGCGAGGTCGAAAGCGTCGAGCCCGACGTGCTGGTCGACCGGACCTACACGACCCCGATGGAGCACAACAACCCGATGGAGCCGCACACCAGCGTCGCCATCTGGCGGGACGGCTCGTTGACGCTCTACGACTCCACGCAGGGCGTGTTCGCCACGAGGTCCCGGCTCGCACCCGTGCTCGGTCTGGAAGAGCAACGCGTGCGCGTGATCTCGCCGTACGTCGGAGGCGGTTTCGGCTCGAAGGGCACCGCGCACGCGCACAACGTCCTCGCCGCGCTGGCGGCCCGCGTGGCCGGGGGCAGGCCGGTGAAGCTGGCCCTGACCCGGCAGCAGATGTTCGACCTGGTCGGGCACCGCACGCCGACGATCCAGCACGTGCGGCTCGGCGCCGGCCGCGACGGCACGCTGTCGCTGGTGACCCACGACGTCGTCGAGCACACCTCGACGGTGCAGGAGTTCGCCGAACAGACCGCGGTGGCCACCAGGACCATGTATCCCGCGCCGAACCGCCGCACCACGCACCGGCTGGCCGCGCTGGACGTGCCGGTGCCGTTCTGGATGCGCGCTCCCGGGGAGGCTCCGGGCATGTTCGCGACCGAGGTCGCGATGGACGAATTGGCCGAGGCTTGCGGACTCGATCCGATCGAGCTGCGCCTGCGCAACGAGCCCGACGTCGACCCGGAATCCGGCCTGCCGTATTCGGCGCGGAACCTGGCGCGCTGCCTGCGGGAGGGCGCCGAGCGGTTCGGCTGGCCCGGCCGGGATCCCCGCCCGCGTGCCCGGCGGGACGGGAACTGGCTGATCGGTACCGGCGTCGCGAGTTCGACGTATCCGCGGTTCACCTTCCCCGGTTCGGTCGCCGACATCCGGTTCAGCGGCGGGCGCTACGAGGTCCGCATCGGCGCCGCGGACATCGGCACCGGGACTTGGACGGCGTTGACGCAGGTCGCAGCGGACGCGCTCGGCTGCCCGGTGGAATCGGTGCGGTTGCAGCTCGGCGACACCGACCTGCCGGTGGCGACTGTGGAAGGTGGTTCCTCGGGGCTGTCGTCCTGGGGTGCGACGATCGTCGACGCCGCCCGCCGGTTCCGGGAGAAGTTCGGCACCGACCCTTCCGATGGGGACGAGGCGGACGGCATGACGCCGGACAACCCGGATGACGACCGGTTCTCCATGCATTCGTTCGGCGCGATCTTCGCCGAGGCCCGGGTCAACGCCGACACCGGTGAAGTCCGGGTGCCGCGAATGCTCGGCGTGTTCTCGGTGGGGCAGGTGATCAATCCGACCACGGCGCGTTCGCAGCTGCTCGGCGGTATGACGATGGGGCTGTCGATGGCGCTGCACGAGGAAAGCGTGCTGGACCCGCGGTTCGGCCACGTCATCAACCGCGACTTCGCGCAGTACCACGTGCCGGTGCACGCCGACATCGCCGACATGCAGGCGACGTGGCTGGACGAGCACGACGCGCACGCGAATCCGATGGGCGCGCGCGGGATCGGCGAGATCGGCATTGTCGGGTCGCCTGCGGCGGTCGCCAACGCCGTGCACCACGCCACCGGGGTCCGCGCACGCGACCTGCCGATCACTCCGGACAAGTTGTTCCGCGAATGACCGGAAACCGTTATCCCGCGCAGGGGTGAGCGATTACCACCGGAAAGTAATGGTCGACGCGCGCATTTCCCCTGTTCGGCAGGTTTGGTGCCTTGTTTGTCACCCGGCTGAGGAGCACGCTGGGTGTTCAGGCAAGGGGGTACCAGGTGCGGAGAACGTTCAGCTCGGTCGTGCGCGCGTTCGCGGTGCTGGTCGCCGTGTTCGTGGTCGGTCTGGCCTGCCAGCCGACCCGCACCCAGCCCGCGCCGCCGCCTCCGCAGCCTGCCCCGCCGCAACAGCCCGCGCCCGCGCCGCCGGGGCCGCCCGCGCCCGGCCCGCCGGTGCTCGCCGTGAAGATCGACAACGTCCCGGAGGCGCGTCCTGCGGTGGGCATCGGTTCGGCCGATCTCGTGGTGGTCGAACCGGTGGAGGGCGGGCTGAGCAGGCTCGTCGCCGTGTTCGGCGGAGATCGCCCGCCGGTGGTCGGGCCGGTGCGCAGCGCGCGGGAGACGGACATGGAGCTGCTGGCGCAGTTCGGCAGGCCGACGCTGGTCTTCTCCGGCGCCGCCCCGCAACTGCTGCCGAGGCTTTCCGGTGCTGCGCTGGACCCGGTCCCGCCGGAGCGCGACCCGAGCGCGTTCTTCCGCGGCACCGACCGGGAATCTCCGCACAACCTGTTCGTGCGGCCTTCGGCCGTGCCGGCAGGCGCGCCGTGGTCCCCGAAGGCTCCGATGGTGTTCGGCCCCGCCCCGGCGGGCGGGCAGCCCCGCGAGTCCGCGCAGGTCGCCTACAAGTCCGCGTCGACGAGCTTCACCTGGTCACCGCAGCAGCAGCGGTACCTCGTCGGGATGGACGGGAAACCGGCCGCGGCTGCGGATTCGGGCCGGCTCGGTGCGGGAACGGTGGTGCTCCAAGAGGTGGCCATCCACCAGTCGTCCGTGAGCGATGTCGCCGGCAGCGCCTCGCCGTACGCGGAGTCCGTGGGCAGCGGGCGCGCCTTGGTGCTGCGGGACGGCATGGCTTTCGATGCGCGGTGGAACCGGCCGAGCCCGGACGTGGGGACGACCTACACGACGGAGTCGGGAGATCCGCTGCCGTTCGCGCCCGGGCCGGTGTGGGTCGCGCTGACCGGCAAGCTGTGAACGTCCGCCGTCGAATTCGCGCGGCAACCGCTGATCCGCATCGCTGATTTCGGCCTCGGCTTGACACGCCCGCAAGAATGGAGAATTGCGCTCAACTGCACGCGAAGAACGCTTTTCTTTATTCTAGCAGGGGTGGGACGGAATTGTCAAAGCGGCCGAAGAACGAGGAATTGTTCGCCGAACGCACCTACGTGGCGGAGTTGTACGAGCGGCTCGACGCCGCGCGGCGGGCGGCGTCCGCCGCGCTCACCGCCTCGCTGCCGGCGAGCAGCACGCTGGAAACGGCTTGGCAGCACGACGTCGAGGTCGCGCACAACCGAGCGCGGGTCGCGCGGACGCGGATCGCTGACGCCGGGTTGTGCTTCGGCCGCATCGACGACGCGGACGGGCCCGGCTACATCGGCCGGATCGGTCTGTTCGACTCCGATAACGAATACGAGCCGCTGCTGCTGGATTGGCGCGCGCCCGCGGCCCGCCCGTTCTACTGCGCGACCGGTGCGAATCCGGAGGGTCTGTTGCGCAGGCGGCACTTCCGCACTTCCGGACGGTTGATCGAGGACTTCCAGGACGAGGTCTTCGACGGCGTCGGCGAGGAGGAGCCCGGCGGCGCGAGCACCGCGCTGATGGACGCGCTGAACGCCCCTCGCGAGTCGGTGATGCGCGACATCGTCACGACCATCCAGGCCGAGCAGGACGAGATCATCCGGCTGGAGCGGCCGGGCGTGCTCGTCGTCGAGGGCGGACCCGGCACCGGCAAGACGGCCGTGGCGCTGCACCGCGTCGCCTACCTGCTCTACACCCGGCGCGAGCGGTTGTCGCGGCGCGGTGCGCTGGTGCTCGGCCCGAACCCGGAGTTCCTCAGCTACATCGGTCAGGTGCTGCCGTCGCTCGGGGAGTCCGGCGTCGTGTTCGCCACCACCGGTGAGCTGTTCCCCGGCGTGTACACCGAGATGGAGGATTCGCCTGCGGCGCAACGGGTCAAAGGCGGTGCCGAGATGGTGCAGGTGCTCGCCGCCGCCGTCGCGGACCGGCAGGAGCTGCCGGACGAGCCGATCGGCATCGAGCTCTCGGACGTCACGGTGCCGCTGGACCGCGGGATGGCGGCTCGCGTGCGGGAGCGGGCGCGGGCGAGCGGCTTGCCGCACAACCCGGCCCGGCGGGTGTTCCGCGAGGAGCTGGTCGACGAACTGGTCGAGCGGGCCGTCGAGCTCATCGGGGAAGGGTGGCTGGATGCCGGGGACGTCGGGCTGCGGGCGGATTTCGCCGCGGACGTGCGCTACGAGCTGTCCGCGCACGCCGGTTTGCGGGATGCGCTGGATCGGTTGTGGCCGTTGCTGACTCCGCAGCGGTTGCTCGCCGAACTGTTCTGCGCACCGCAGCGGCTGGCGGCCGCCTGCGGTGTTCTGTCCACATCGGATCGAGATGCGCTGCTGCGCGCGGACGGTTCTGCCTGGACGGTGGCCGATGTCGCGTTGCTGGACGAATCCGTGGAATTCCTCGGAACATTTCCCCGCGATGCGCAGGAGCGACGGGCGCGGCGCAGCCGGGAGCACGATGCGGAACGCGTGTTGTCCACTTTGGACTACGACGACGATGACGGGGAGACGCTGCGAGCGGTGGACGTGCTCGACGCGGCGGAGCTGGCCGAGCGGTACGAGAAGCGCGACGAGCGCCCGCTGGCCGAACGCGCCGCCGCGGACCGCGACTGGACCTACGGGCACGTCGTGGCCGACGAAGCCCAGGAACTGTCCGCAATGGACTGGCGGCTGCTGATGCGGCGCTGTCCGAGCAAGGAGTTCACCGTGGTCGGCGACCTGGCGCAGCGCCGCTCGCCGGCCGGTGCGCACTCCTGGAGCGAGGTGTTCGAGCCGCACGTGCGGGACCGCTGGACCTACCGCGAGCTGCGCACGAACTACCGCACGCCTGCCGAGATCATGGACGTTGCCGGACGAGTCCTCGCAGCGCACGACCCCGCGTTGCGGCCGCCGACCTCGGTGCGCCGCACCGGAGTGCTGCCGTGGGCGCGCCGGGTTCCAGCGGGCGAGCTGGCCGCGGCGGTACTGGCGGTGGCCGCCGACGAAGCCGCGCGCACCGGGACCTTCGCGGTGCTGAGCGAAGCCGATCTCGACCTGCCGCCGGACGTGCCGATCCTCGCCCCGGCCGCGGCCAAGGGCCGTGAGTTCGACTCCGTGCTGCTGGTCGAGCCGGAGCTGATCCGGCGCGGACCGTGCGGCGGGGCGCAGCTCTACGTCGCGCTGACCCGCGCGACCCAGCGGCTCGGGATCGTGCACACCGAACCGCTGTCCGCGGACCTCGTCGAAGGAGTGCGCGCAGCTGTTCCGAGCCGGCCGGTGTGACGGTGCTCGAACCGCGCACACCGGCCCCACCCGGGTCTCTATCCTCGAAAGCATGAGCGATCGACGGTTGCTGCTGGTGCACGCCCATCCGGATGACGAGTCCACGGTCACAGGCGCGACGATGGCCCGCTACGCCGCGGAAGGCGCCACGGTCACGCTCGTGACCTGCACCAGCGGGGAACTCGGCGAGGTCGTGGCGCCGGAGCTCGCGCACCTGCGGGACTCCCCGGAGGCGCTCGGCGAGCACCGCCGCCGGGAACTCGACGGCGCGCTCGCCGAGTTCGGCGACATCCGGCAGCACTGGCTCGGCGGACCCGGCAGGTGGCGCGACAGCGGCATGGCCGGGCTGACCAGCAACAGCGCCGAAGGCGTGTTCGCCGCCGCCGACCCGGGCGAGGTGACCCGCGAAGTGGTTCGGCTGCTGCGCGCCGAACGCCCGCACGTCGTGGTCACCTACGACGACTACGGCGGCTACGGCCACCCCGACCACATCGCCGCGAACCGCGCGGTGATGAACGCGCTGGACCCGGCAGCGGACGCGGACTGGGAGCCGCAGCTCGGCGAAGCTTGGACGGTGCCGAAGGTCTACTGGATCACGCTGCCCACCTCGTTCGTCGAACGGATGCACGCCGCCGGGGCCACCGACTTCAACCCGGGCGCCGTGCCGGACGCGAAGATCACCGCCGTGCTCGACGGCACCGCGCAGCACCCGCGCAAACTCGCCGCGCTGCGGCACTACCGCAGCCAGGTCGACGTCGATGACGACGGCTTCTTCGCCCGGATGGTGCGCCAACCCGAGTTCGTCCAGGAGCACTTCCTGCTGGTCCGCGGCGAACGCGGGCCCGGCGCGGGCGAGCACGACCAGGAAACCGACTTGTTCGCGGGGCTGTGAGCGCAGGCCCCGACGAAGACCAGCACCGACGCTGCGCACCAGGCGGAAAACCCCGGGAAAAGACGTACGGTTGACGGCGGAATCCCGTAGACCGGCTGGGGGGCGCATGACCACGAGGGACCGCGCGGCCGGGCGCGCAGGGACGGAGGCGACGACCGTCCCCGCGCTCGCGCTGCGCGGTGTGGTCAAGCGATACGGCGAGATCACCGCGGTGGACGGGCTGGACCTGACCGTGCCCGCCGGGACCTGCCTCGGGCTGCTCGGGCCGAACGGCGCGGGCAAGTCCACCACCATGCGGATGATCACCGCGCAGACCCGGGCGGACTCCGGCGAGATCGACGTGCTCGGTTTCGCGGTGCCGCGGCAGTCGAAGCGCGCGCGGGCCGTCATGGGCGTGGTGCCGCAGCTGGACAACCTGGACGAAGAGCTCACAGCTCGGCAGAACCTGGAGGTGTTCGCGCAGCTCTACCGGATTCCGCGCGGGCGGCGGGCGCAGGCGGTGCACCGGGCGCTGCGGCTGGCCCAGCTCGACAGGCGCGCCGAGACCAAGACCGACGAACTCTCCGGCGGGATGCGGCGCAGGCTGCTGATCGCGCGCGGGCTGGTGCACTCGCCGCGGCTGATGCTGCTGGACGAGCCGACCGTCGGGCTGGACCCGCAGGTGCGGCAGGAGCTCTGGGCGCTGATCGACGCGTTGCGCGCGGAAGGCGTGACCGTGCTGATGTCCACGCACTACATCGAGGAGGCCGAACGCCTCGCCGACGACGTGGCGGTGATGTCCCGCGGCCGGGTCGTCGCCCACGGCAAACCCGATGACCTGCGCGATGAGCACGCCGGTCGGGAAGTGCTGGAGTACTACGGCCCGCCGCACCGGCTCAGCGAGGTGGAGACGATCGCGGTGGACGCGGGCCTGGTGACCCGGCGGACCGGGCCTTCGGTTTCGGTGCTGCGCGCCGAGCTCATGCCCGAAGCCACGGCCGCGCGGCTCGGCGGCGGGCACCGCAGGGTCAGCAACCTGGAGGACGTGTTCGTGTCGCTGACCGGGGAGGTCGTGGAATGACCGCGCACGCGCCCGGACAGGCTCCGCAGCGGTTGCGGCGTTTCGAACTCGCCGCGTTCGCCGGGGTCTGGAAGCGGGAGATGACCCTGTTCCGCCGGTACTGGATCTCCAGCACGTTCTCCTCGGTGGTGGAGCCGACGATCTACCTGCTGGCGTTCGGGTTCGGTTTCGGCACGCTGATCGCCACGATCGGCGGACTGCCCTACATCGAGTTCCTCGGCACCGGTGTGGTGGCCACGTCGGTGCTGTTCACCAGCGCCTTCGGCGGCATGTTCACCACGTTCGTGCGGCGCAAGTTCCAGCACTCCTACGACGCGATGCTGGCCGCGCCGGTGGACGTGCACGAACTCGTCACCGCCGAGGCGCTGTGGCTGGGGGTCAAGGCCGGTGTGTACGGCTGCGCGCCGCTGCTGGTGGCGATGGTGTTCGGGCTGGATCCGGCGCCGGGCATGCTGCTGGTGCCGCCGACCGGGGTGATCACCGGTCTCGGCTTCGCGTTGTTCGGCATCTGGTGCTCGGCGATCGTGCCCGCGATCGACTCGTTCAACTACATCGTCAGCGCGGTGATCACACCGCTGTTCCTGGTGGCGGGCACGTTCTTCCCGATCTCGCAGTTGCCGGGCTGGGCGGGGACCGCAGCGGCGTTCAACCCGCTGTACCACTGCGTCGAGCTGGTCCGGCACGCCGCGTTCGGGCCGCAGCCCGCGGTGGACGTCCTGCACGTGCTGGCGCTGGCCGGGTTCGCTGGACTGATGTGGTTGCTCGCCTACACCGCGATGCGCCGCAGGCTGATCGACTGAGCGACGGCATGGTTGACCATGCTGGTTTCCTGGTGTTGCTGGGAGAACACTGGGGGTAGTCGATGCACGATTCCGTACCGGCGCGGATCGGCAGACGGACGGCGCTGGCAGGCGCCGTGGGCGCTTCGATCAGCACCGCGATCACCGCGCCCGCCGCCGCATCCGGGCCGACGTTCGCGATAGCAGGTGCCGCCGTCTTCGACGGCAGGCGATCGCTCGGCCCCGGCGCCGTCGTCGTGCGGGGCGCGCGCATCCTCGTGGTCGGCCCGGAAACCTCGTTGCCACGCGGCATCGACATCGTCGACGGGCGCGGGAAGACGGTGCTGCCGGGTCTGATCGATGCGCACGTGCACGCGTTCGGCCTCGACGCCGACCCGGTCCGCTTCGGCGTCACCACCGAACTGGACATGTTCACGTTCCTGGACCGGCTCGGGCCGTACCGCGAGCAGCGCGAATCCACGGCACCGACCCGGTTCTCCGATCTGTGGACGGCGGGCACGCTGCTGACCGTTCCCGGCGGGCACGGCACGGAGTACGGCCCGATCCCCACGGTCGCCCCGGACGCCGGGCGCGCGGAGATCGCGCGATTCGTCGGTGCGCGCCTGGCCGAAGGTTCGGACTACATCAAGGTGATCAAGGACGACGGCACCTTGTTCGGCGGGCGGACTCCCACCCTCAGCGACCGGCAAGTGGGGTATGCGATCGAAGCCGCGCACGCGCGCGGAGCCCGATGCGTCGTGCACGTGGTCCAGCAGCGCGACGCGCTGACCGCGTTGGAAGCCGGAGCGGACGGGCTCGCGCACGTGCCGGCGGACCCGATGCCGCCCGAGGTCGTCGAGCTGGCGCGCCGCAGCGGGGCGTTCGTGACCGCGACGTTGAGCGTGTTCAACGCGTTGAGCTGCGCGGGCGAAGCGGACCGGGTGCTGCGCGACCCGTCGCTGGCCCCGTACCTGTCGCAGCGGCAACGCGACGGGCTGAGCGCGCGGTACAGGTGCAAGCCGGGCCTATTCGCCGCGGCGCGGGACAACGTTCGCGCCCTGCATGCGGCAGGTGTCCCGATACTCGCCGGAACCGATGTCCCGAACTCGGGAACCGCGCGCGGTGTCAGCGTGCTGTCCGAACTCGGGTTGCTGGTCGACGCGGGCATGAGTCCGCTCGAGGCGCTGCGCTCGGCCACCGGACTCCCGGCGCAGCGGTTCGGCCTGGAAGGCAGGGGCGTGCTCGAACCCGGCGCCCGAGCCGACCTGTTGCTCGCCGACGGCGACCCGACCAGCGACATCAATGCCATTCGTGACATAGCCGCCATTTGGCGCAACGGACGCCGGGTGGATCGAGCCGCCTAGGTAGTGTTCGAATTCGCAACCTGCACCGCCGGACGGCGTACCGAATTCGTCGAGGACGGCTGCCCGGACAACGATGACCAGGGCTGACAGTGGCGGTACTCCGATTCCGCGCCGCTACCGCTGCCCGGTCGATGCTGCAACGGCACCTTGCGATGTCCAACTACGACGCGGTCAAACTCGCGGCCGAAGCCGCACGCAACACGTCATCGGTGACGAGGAACCTCAAGGAGGTGGCGGGCACGATCAAGCATACGACCACATGCGCCAGGCCGTTTTACGGCGCCACCGGCATGATCGCGTTCAGCCCGGAGAGTCACGGAGACCCGATCAACAAGGCCATGCCGATCATGCAGATCGATGCTGACGGGAAAACAAAGCAGGTGGACCTCGTGTGGTCGGACGGGGTGCCTTTCAACGAGGAAAACCGCAAATCGAGCAGCAGCGGACAAGGATAGTGAACGCGGGCTCAGGGTTTGCGGCCGATGGCGCCCATGATGCAGCGCTGCACGACGCCCGGTTCGACGACCGTCGGTCCGTCCGGCCACCACTCCAGCAGCGGCACCAGACCCTCGGCGGTCGCCGGGCCGGACGGGACGAGCTCCAGCCCGGGCAGCATCTCCGAGATCTGCTCGCGGGAGCGGAAGTGCTCACCGTCGAGGCCCTGCTCCAGCATGACCTCGCGGATGCGCCGCACCATGGCGCCCGCTTCGCCGCCCGGATCCCAGAAGTGGCTCAACGCCACGTACGAACCGGGCGCCAACGCCGCCACGTAGTCGCGCATGATCCCGACCAGGTCCAGGTCGTCGGGCTGGTGGTGCAGGGTCGCGCTCTGGTACAGCGCGATCGGCTGCGACAGGTCCAGATGATCGCGCACCACCGGATCGCCGAAGATCTCTTCCGGCTTGGTGAGGTCGCCTTCGATGTAGCGCACCGAGGCGTCGTCGTCGAGCAGCACGCGGCCGTGCGCGGCCGCCGACGGATCGTTGTCCACGTAGACCACGCGGGCCTCGCGGTCCATCCGGTGCACGACCTCGTGGGTGTTCTCCGCGGTCGGCAGCCCCGCGCCCAGGTCCAGGTACTGCTTGATGCCCGCCCGCTCGGACAGGAACCGGGTGGCCCGGATGTGCCACGAGCGGTTCACCTTCGCCAGCACCCCGGCTTCCGGCACCAGCTCTTCGGTGGCGGCCACCGCGGCCCGGTCGACCTCGAAGTTGTCCTTGCCGCCGAGCGCGTAGTCGTAGCAGCGCGCCACGCTGGGCACGCTCACGTCCACGCGCGGCGGAACCTGGTAACTCTCCCCGACCACAGGTACCTCCCCGGTGTGCTGCGAACGCAGGTGATCATAACCAGCCGTCCGGAGCAGCAGAACCGGCTGTCAGCGGTGGGATTCGTACGCCTGGATCAGGTGGTCCTCCGCGTCGGAGAGGTAGCCGGCCAGGTCGGTGGCGGCGGATTCCAGCTCGTCGCGCGCGACCTTGTCGGCGATGACCCGGTTGCGTTCCACGTATTTCTCGTAGAAGCCGCGGGTGCGTTCCGGGTCGAGGTTGCCGTCCTCGTCGGTGGACATGACGTGGAACGCCAGCCGCAGCTCGGCCAGCAGCCCGGCCATGGCGTCGTTGATCCGGGGGCTGTCGGCGAGCCCGACCAGTGCTTCGTGGAAGCGCATGTTCGCGGTGCCGACCTCCACCCAGTCGCCGTCGCCGGTGGCCCGCTCACCTGCCGCGACCGCCCGGTCCACGGCCTCCACCAGCGACTTCTTGGTGGTCTCGGCGTAGCGGACGGCGCCGACCTCGATGATCCGGCGCAGCCGGTACAGGTCGGTGACATCGGCGGTGGTGGGCTTGCGCACCGAGACGCCCTTGTGCATCTCGTGCACCAGCAGCCGCTCGTGCCCGAGCAGCCGGAACGCCTCGCGCAGGGTGTTGCGCGAGACCCCGAGCGCGTCCTTGGCGCTGACCTCGGAGAGCTGGGTGCCCGGCGGCAGCTCGCCCTGGATGATGCGCTGCCGCAGCAGGTCGGTGACGCGCTCGACGGTGCTGGTGCGTTCGAGCAGGACGCGGTCGGCGGCCAACCGGTCGACCCACTGGGTCATGTGCGCTCCAGACTCGGGCTTGATCGGGAACCGAAAGTTTAACGACGGCGCCGCGGAACGTAGGGACGTCCGACGACCGAACGATACGCGCAGCTCAAGCCGCACCCCGACCGCCTCCGTGGGATTGTTGAACGATCGAACGTTCTACATGGGAAACGTGGATATGTTCTCAAGTCCTATTGATCCCGAGGTGAACGAGCCCTATCGTGTTCCCACCGCCGGGACGGCGGCACACCACGCCGGGGAAAGCCCAGCGCACGGCATTTGGGCAGGGTCCGCCCGGGCAGGGAACCCGCAGTGCAGCGGGAGGGGAGCGCAATGAGCGACACCAAGACGACCGGCGTCAACCGCGGCGCGCTGATCGGGGCGGTCTTCCTGATGGCCACCAGCGCCATCGGCCCCGGTTTCATCACTCAGACCACCGAGTTCACCGTGCAGCTCGGCGCCGCGTTCGCGTTCGCCATCCTGCTGTCGGTGCTGATCGACGTGGCCGTGCAGCTCAACGTGTGGCGCGTCATCGGGGTCTCCGGGATGCGGGCGCAGGACCTCGGCAACCGGGTGCTGCCCGGGCTCGGTTACGCGATGGCGGCGCTGGTGGTCTTCGGCGGGCTGGTGTTCAACGTCGCCAACGTCGCGGGCACCTCGCTCGGACTCGATGCGCTGTTCGGACTGGACGCCAAGATCGGCGGCGCGCTCTCCGCGCTGGTCGCCATCGGCATCTTCCTGAGCAAGCGGGCCGGTGTGGCGATGGACCGGATCGTGGTCGTGCTCGGCGTGGTCATGATCGGGCTGACCAGCTACGTCGCCGTCGTGTCCGGGCCGCCGGTGGGGCAGGCGCTGCGGCAGGCGGTGCTGCCGGACACCGTCGACTTCCTGTCCATCACCACGCTCATCGGCGGGACCGTCGGCGGCTACATCACCTATGCGGGCGCGCACCGGCTGGTCGACGCCGGGGTTACCGGACCGGAGCGTATCGTCGAGGTCAGCCGCAGTTCGGTGTGGTCGCTGCTGGTCACCGGGCTGATGCGGGCGGTGCTGTTCCTCGCGGTGCTCGGCGTCGTGGCCTCCGGGGTGTCGTTGAGCGCCGCGGGCAACCCGACCGCGGCGGCGTTCGGGCACGCCGCGGGCGAGGTCGGCGTGCGGATGTTCGGCATGATCCTGTGGGCGGCCTCGATCACCTCGGTCGTCGGTGCGGCCTACACCTCGGTGTCGTTCCTGGTGACCTTCTCGCCCGCGCTGCAACGCCGCCGCACCTGGCTGGTCGTCGCGTTCATCGCGGTGTCCACGGCGGTGTTCCTGCTGCTGAACCAGGCACCGACGACCCTGCTGGTGCTGGCCGGTGCGCTGAACGGGCTGATCCTGCCGGTCGGGTTCGGCGTGCTGCTGTGGGTGGGCGCGCGGCGCCGCGACCTGCTCGGCGGGTACCGCTACCCGCGCTGGCTGCTGGTGATCGGGGTGCTGGCCTGGCTGCTGTCGCTGTACTTGGGCATCAACTCGCTCAGCGGCATCGCCGGGCTCTGGCAGTGAGCGGGCGTCCCGGGAGAGGAGCGGACATGCGGATCGACTTGAACTCCGACCTGGCCGAGGGCTTCGGCCGTTGGGAACTCGGCGACGACGCGGCGCTGCTGGCCGTGGTCACCAGCGCGAACGTGGCCTGCGGGTTCCACGCCGGGGATCCTTCGGTGATCCGGCGGGCGTGCGCGGAGGCCGCCGCGCGCGAGGTCGCCGTGGGGGCGCAGGTCGGCTACCGGGATCTGGCCGGGTTCGGCAGGCGGTTCATCGACGTGCCGCCGCGGGAACTCACCGACGAGGTGCTCTACCAGCTGGCCGCGCTGGACGGCCTCGCCCGCGTCGAAGGCACCGAGGTCACCTACGTCAAACCGCACGGCGCGCTCTACAACGCGATCGTGCGGGACGAGCAGCAGGCCGCCGCGGTGGTCGACGCGGTGACCGCCTACGACCGGAACCTCGCCGTCCTCGGGCTGCCCGGCTCGAAGTGGCTGGAACTGGCGGAGTCGGCGGGTCTGCGCACCGTGCGCGAAGCCTTCGCCGACCGCGCCTACACCCCGCAGGCCACGCTGGTGTCCCGCCGCGAACCCGGTGCCGTGCTGCACGATCCGGACGCCATCGCGCAGCGCTGCCTGCGGCTGGCGAACGGCGAACCGATCGAGGCGGTCGACGGCAGCGAGGTCGCCGTGCACGCGCAGTCGATCTGCGTGCACGGCGACAGCCCCGGCGCGGTGGTGATCGCCGAAACCCTGCGGGACCGGCTGCTGGCCCAAGGCGTCGAGCTGGCGCCGTTCGCCCCGACCAGGGTCGGGTGAGCCGATGCGGACGATGCGCTGCGCGGACTCCGGTCTGCTCGTCGAACTCGACGGCCTGCGCGAGGTGCAGGCGCTCTACGGCGCGCTGACCCGGGCCGCCCCGGAAGGCGTGCTCGACGTCGTGCCCGCCGCGCGGACGCTGCTGCTGCACTTGAAGGCCGGCGCGGACATCGCCGAGGTCGAACGCGCCGTGCGGGAGACGCGACCGGCGGATTCCCAGCCCGACGACGGCGGCCTGCTGCGCGTTCCGGTGGTCTACGACGGCGAAGACCTGGCCGAGGTGGCGAAGCTGACCGGCCTCACCGAGCGCGAGGTGGTCGAGGCGCACACCGACTTCCCGTGGACGGTCGCGTTCGGCGGCTTCGCCCCGGGGTTCGGCTACCTCACGGGCGGCTCGCCGAAGCTGGCGGTGCCGCGGCGCACCGAGTCGCGCACCTGCGTGCCCGCGGGTGCGGTCGGGCTCGCGGGCGAGTTCAGCGGCATCTACCCGCGCGAATCCCCCGGTGGCTGGCAGCTGATCGGCCGCACCGACGTGGAGATCTGGCGGCTCGACCGGGATCCGCCCGCGCTGCTGCGGCCCGGTGTGCGGGTGCGGTTCGAGGAGGCCGGATGATCGAGATCGAGCGGACCGGTCCGCTGGCCACGGTGCAGGACCTGGGCAGGCCCGGTCACGGCGGGATCGGAGTCGGCGTTTCCGGAGCCGCCGATCGGGGTTCGCTGAAGCTGGCGAACCGGCTGGTCGGCAACGACGAGGCCGCGGCGGCGCTGGAGATCACCTTCGGCGGCTTCCAGCTGCGCGCGCACCACGCCATGACGCTGGCGGTCACCGGAGCATCTTGTCCGGTCGTGGTGGACGGCAGGCCCGAACCGGTGAACGCAGTGCTGCGGGTGCGCGCCGGGCAGCGCGTGCGGCTCGACGCACCGGAAGCCGGATTGCGCAGCTACCTCGCGGTGCGCGGCGGGATCGCCGTGGAACCGGTGCTGGGGTCGCGGTCCACCGACCTGCTCTCCGGGCTCGGGCCTGCCCGGCTCGCCGAGGGCACGACGCTGGCCATCGGGCACGCGCACTGCCGGATCCCGCAGGTCGACGTGGCGCCGATGCCCGCCGAACCGGCCGGCGACCTGGAGCTGGCGGTCTCGCTCGGGCCGCGCGCGGACTGGTTCACCGACGCCGCGGTCGAGGCGCTGCTCGGCGAACCGTTCGAGGTGGCCCCGCAGAGCAACCGGGTCGGGATGCGCCTGAACGGCCCGGAGCTGACCCGCGCGCGCACCGACGAACTGCCCAGCGAAGGCATGGTGGTGGGGTCGTTGCAGGTCCCGCCGTCCGGGCGGCCCACGCTGTTCCTCGCCGACCACCCCGTGACCGGCGGCTACCCGGTGATCGCGGTGTTGCCCGCGGCCGAGGTCGATCGCGCGGCGCAGGCCCGGCCGGGCCGCAAGCTGCGCTTCCGCCGGGTTCGTTGAGAGGAGACGACGGTTGCGGACCGAATCGAAGGAGCTGAGCCCGCAGCAGGCGAGAGCGCAGTTCCGCGCCGGCCTGCGGGTGCCCACGTCGGGGTTCTGCGCGGGCTGGACGCAGGCGAACCTGATCACGCTGCCGCGCGAGCACGCCTACGACTTCCTGCTGTTCGCCCAGCGCAACCCGAAGTCGTGCCCGGTGCTGGACGTGACCGAGCCGGGCGGGACCGCGGCGCGGCTCTTCGACGGCGACCTGCGCACCGACCTGCCCGCCTACCGGATCTACCGGGACGGCGAACTGGTCGAGGAACGCGACGAGGTCACCGGGCTGTGGCGGGACGACCTGGTGTCGTTCCTGGTCGGCTGCAGCTTCACCTTCGAGGCCGCGCTGATCGAGGCGGGCGTCCCGGTCCGGCACCTGGACCAGGACCGCAACGTGCCGATGTACCGCACCGATCAGGAATGCCGCCCGGCGGGTGCGCTGTCCGGGCCGCTGGTGGTGTCGATGCGGCCGATGCCCGCCGATCAAGTGGCAACGGCGGTGCGGATCACGTCGCGCTATCCGGCAGTGCACGGCGCGCCGGTGCACATCGGCTCGCCCGCGGACATCGGCGTGCGCGACTTGGACGCGCCGGACTTCGGGGAGCCGGTGGAAGTCCGGCCCGGCGAGGTGCCGGTGTTCTGGGCGTGCGGCGTGACGCCGCAGGCGGCGGTGATGCGGTCCAAGCCGTCGCTGGCGATCGGGCACGCGCCAGGGCACATGGCGATCACCGATGCGCGGGACGGCGAATACCTGGTGCCTTGAGGCGGTGCCGGGACATCGCGGCCGGGACATCGCGGCGCGGATGCCCGCCTTCCCGATGCGGGAACTCGTTTTTCCCGGTTTTCGCTGTCCACGATCGTCGCGCCGATCTACGCTGGGGGCTCGCCGATTCTGGGGGCGTTTATGCAAGGATCCGACGCGGGCGGTGCGCTCGCCGGAGCGGAGCTTCCGCAGCGGCCGTCGATCGCGCGGATCTTCGACTACTACCTCGGCGGCAGCAGCCACTTCGAGGTCGACCGGGGCACCGCCGAAGACCTCACCGCCGTGCTGCCGAACCTGCGCGGGCACGTGCTTGCGGTGCACGGCTTCCTGCGGCGGGCGGTGCGCTACCTGGTGTCCAGCGGTATCGACCAGTTTCTCGACCTCGGAACCGGGCTGTCGACGACCGGGGACGTGCACGGCGCCGCGCAGCGGGCCGATCCTTGCGCGCGAGTGGCCTACGTCGACGCGGATCCGGTGACCGTGCGGCTCGCCGAACGGCAGCTGCACGACGTGCGCGGGGTGACCGTGACCGAGGCGGACCTGCGCCAACCGGCCAGCGTGCTCACCGCTCCCGGAGTGACCTCGGTGCTGGACTTCACCCGGCCGGTCGGGGTGCTCGCGGTGGCCGCGCTGCCGTTCATCACCGACGACGCCGAGCTGACCGGGGTGGTCGCCGCTTACCGGGACGCCTGCCCGGTGCACAGCGCGCTGGTGCTCTCGCACCTCTCGCCGGTGACCGCCACCCCGGCGCAGATCTCCGCGTTCGGACCCGTCGCCGCGCGGGTCGGGGCCACCCCGGCGTGGCGGTCGCCGGAGGATTTCCGCTCCTTGCTGGACGGATACGAGATCGTGGAACCGGGGCTGGTGCACACGACGAAATGGCGTCCCGAATTGGATGACGCGGCGGGTTTTCCGGTGGAAGCGGGCGCGGACACCTATTCGGCGGTGGGGCAGCTCGCTTCCCGGGAATCCACCGGGCCGCTCCGGCTCACCCTTCCGTGATCCCGGCCGACACGCCGACGAATGTTGTCCCGTTGACGGCGGTGTTCCGCTTCTAACGTCGTCGGCATGGATTTTCACGACGAACAGCGAGTGGGTGCGCACACCTACGGGATAACTGCGGGCACCGTGGCGGCGGAAAGCGGCCGTGCTCCGGCGGTGCGGATGCGGTTCACGGGATCGGACGCGGACGGCGTGGTCGTGTCCGAAGGCGACTTGACGATCACGGTCGACGAGCTGGCCGATGCCGGCGCGTTCCTGGGGCGGACGCTGGCCGGGTTGGCCGCGTTCCACGGGCGGCGGCCGCGAAAGCCGCGGGGAGCTGCGATGCACGCGGGCAGGCCTTGGTCGTCTGAGCACGGTGCGCGGTTGCGGTCGCGATGGCTGGACGGTGCGGCGGGGACTCCGGCGAGCACCGTGCTGGCCGAGCTGGCCGCCGAGCTGGGGCGCACCAGCAGCGCGGTGCGCGCCCAGCTGCCGCGCGTCGGCTGCGACCCCGACGTGCCGGGCAGGGAATTGCCGAACGGCCCGTAGCAAGTCGTTCGGATCGCCTGGAAATTGCGTCTGGGATTGCCGAAAAAGCAGGTTGCGGCACGGCGAAAGAGCCGTTTGGGGAAGAGGTGGTAATTGATTCGACGACTCGAGTTGGGGTGCACGCCTTGATTGTTCCGCGTGCGCCGGTAACCTTGTGGGCAGAAGGGGAGTAGCCCTCAATTCCGTGGTCGACACACTGGCGGCGAAGACGCGCCCGGGCACGGAGCCTCGCCGAATTCGGGCGGGCGGGCGAGACCTTCGATCCGGTACACGCCGGGTCGAAGGCTGCGCGCCTCCGGTCCGGCCGAGCAAGAGGGGTACGACGTGTTCACGAGCCTCGCGGTGAGTTCCGCGGCGATCTTCGTCGCCGAACTCGGGGACAAGTCCCAGCTGATGGCCATGACCTTCGCCACCAGGTTCCGCGCATGGCAGGTGCTGGTGGGCATCAGCCTGGCCACCGCGATCGTGCACCTGGCCTCGGTGGGGCTCGGCTTCGGCATGGGCGAACTGCTGCCGACCGAGTGGATCGGCCTGGTCGCCGGTGTCGCCTTCCTCGGCTTCGCGGCGTGGACGGTGCGCGGCGACCACCTCACCGAGCAGGACAAGAGCCGCGCGTCGCGCACCGCCCGATCCGCGGTCGTCGCGGTCACCGTGGCGTTCCTGCTGGCCGAGCTCGGCGACAAGACGATGCTCGCCACGGTCACCCTCGCCTCGCAGCACGACTGGCTCGGCACCTGGATCGGCTCGACGGTCGGCATGGTGCTGGCCGACGCGCTGGCCATCGGCGTCGGCCTGCTGCTGGGCAGGCACCTGCCGGACCGCGTCATCCGCTACGGCGCGGCGGCGCTGTTCGTGCTGTTCGGCGGCTGGCTCATCGTCGAATCCGCGCTCGCGCTGGCGTGACCGTCCGGCTGCGCGGCCGGTGAGTTCGCCTGCGACGGCCGCCGCCGGGAACTGCGCAGCGCGGCGGGTGAGCCAGGCAACCCGTTACGGGTGCGCGACGTGTTCGTTGGTCGGGCAGTAGCGGTGCTAGGAGGCTGCGTGACCTGGATGATCTACGGCGCTACCGGCTACACGGGCCAGCTCGTGGCGCAGCGCGCGATCGAGCGCGGGCAGCGGCCGCTGCTGGCCGGGCGGGACGCCGAGAAGGTCGCCAAGGTGGCCACCCCGCTGGGGCTGCCGCACCGGGTGTTCGACTTGCGCGACGGCGCGGGCGTGGCCGAGGCGCTCGGCGACGTCGACGTGGTCGCGCACTGCGCGGGACCGTTCTCGGCGACCTCGGCGCCGATGGTCGACGGGTGCCTGCGCACCGGGACGCACTACCTGGACGTCACCGGTGAGGTCGATGTCTTCGAGTCGGTGTTCGCGCGTCACGACGAGGCGCGGCGGGCGGGCGTGGTGCTGCTGCCGGGCTCCGGTTTCGACGTGGTGCCGACCGATTGCCTGGCCGCGCTGGTCGCCGCCGAGCTGCCCGCAGCGACCGAGCTGGACCTGGCGTTCCAGGCCAGCGGCGGGATCAGCGGCGGCACCATGAAGAGCGCGCTGGAAGGCGCGGCGATGGGCGGCCGGGCGCGGGTGGGCGGTTCGCTGCGGACCGTGCCGATGGGCTGGCGGCGCCGCGAAGTCCCGTTCCCGTCCGGGCACCGCACGGTGACCTCGCTGCCGTGGGGCGACGTGAGCACCGCTTTCCGCAGCACGGGGATCGGCGACATCACCACGTTCGCGCGCCTGCCGGGGCTGGACCGGGTCGGGCCGCGCGCCTCGGCGTTCGGGCGGGTCGTGCTGGGCAAGCCGGTGGCGCAACGCATCGGCAAGGCCGTGATCGGTTCGCTGGTGCGCGGACCGGGCACTGCGCAACGCAGCAAGAGCTGGGTGGAGGTCTACGCGGAGGCCCGCGACGGGCAGGGGCGCAGCGCGTCCGCCGCGTTGATCGGGCCGGACACCTACGACTTCACCGCGGACTCGGTGCTGCGCACGGTCGACGGGTTGCTCGCGGGCGGCGTCGAGGCCGGTGCGCACACCCCGTCGACCGCGTTCGGTGCCGAGTTCGTCCGCCGGCTGCACGGAATCCGGGTCATCGGACCCTGATCTTCAGAGTTCCGGCAGCACCCGCAGCATTCCGGTGGTGGGACCGCCGAGCTTGAACTCCAGGTACGGGCCCGTCCGCGCCGTCGAGTGCAGTGCGATCAGGGCGGGGTCGCGCCGGACGACCTGCAATCCGGCGGAGACCCACCGCGCGGAGTCGGCCGAAGGGTCGGACGAACCCACCACCACCGAAGCCACCGGCCCGGTGTCCACATCGGACTGCCTGGGTTCGAGCAGGCGGAGTTCGTTGCCCGCCGGGTCGGTCATCTCCTGGTACGGGACGTCTTCGCCCTCATCGGTGAACCGCGCTCCGGCGTTGAACAACCGCAGCAGCGTGTCGCGCTGGTGCTCGTAGGATTCGCTGCGCAGCTCCAGGTGCACGGCGTTCTTGCCCGCCTTGTCCGCCTCCGAGGCCGCGAACCGCAGCTCGACGCCGGGGCCGGTGGGCCGCACGACGTCGTCCGGGCCGACCGTCCACCGCAGCACGTGCGCCCACCAGTGCGCCAGCCGCTGCGGCTTGGGCGCGGCGAACTCGACGGTGAACCCGGTGCCGGTCATGAGCCCGGAGGTTAAGCCCTGCTGTTGAACTTGTCTTGCGGGAGAGGCCGGTCGTCAGGCCGCGGAGGCCACCTGCCGCGGCCCGGTCACGGCAGCACCGAGGGCGCTCCGCAGCGCGCGAGCGGCCAGCTGGCGGCGCACCGAACGCGGCGAGAGCTCCGCGAGCAGCCAGCCCACCGCAGCGGGCAGCACCCGCGGCAACCGTTCCGCAGCGCAATGCCCGGCATCGGCGACCAGCCACACCACCGCCTCCGGCCGGTCGCCCAGCGCCGTGGTGTCCCGCAACGGGATGTAGGGGTCGTTGCTGCCGTTGATCGCCAGCAGCGGGCAGCGCCCGATCGAACTCAGCAGGCCCTGCCTGCGCAGCGAGAACTCCTGCGAGAACCGGTTCGACTCGGCGCGGTGCGGCAACTGGTCCAGCCCGAGCGCGTTGCCGATGATCCCGGCCATCCCGCCGGGCAACCCGAGCACGTCCACCGCCGAACCGTTCGCGCCCACCGGCCCGCCGACCTCGATCGCCGCGTCCACCCGCCCGGTCAGTGCGAGCTTCGCGGCCCAGTGCCCGCCGAAGCTCAACCCGAGCATCGCCGTTCGCACGCAACCGGTGCGTTCCGCGAGCCGCCGAGCAGCCCCGGCCAGCACCAGATCCGAGTCCGCGGCCAGCGTTACCCGCGACTCACCGGTCCCCGGCATGTCGACCGCGGCCACGGTCAACCCGGTGCACAGCGAGATCGCCAGCGCGATGCGATGCAGCTCGATCTTCCAGGTGTCCACCCCGCCGCACAGCAGCAGCAACTGGTCGCTGACCGCGCGGGGGCGCCGGTACACGTGCGCGACCACGCTGGTGGGCTCGCCACGGTACGGCACCTCCACCGCGTAGCGGCGGAACGTCACCGGGAGGCACGCCGAGGCGTGCCGGAAGCACTCCAACTGCCGCTGGTAGGCGTCGTGCCGATCCGAGGTGGCCAGGCAGGGGAAACGAGCCGCGCCCCAGCACGCCGCGGCGCGCGCCCACTCCTTCGCGGACTCGGCGTGCCTGGCCTCGGAGGCCCACACCGGGACCCAGCCGCTGCGTCCGCGGCCCCACACGTCGTCGATCCGCTCGCTCGCGCGTGCGACCACGTGCGCGGGGACTCCCCAAGCGCGGAACTGGCGGGCTCGTTCGGCGAACAGCTCCGTCGCCTGCACGGGAAAGGTGAACATGCCGCCTCGCCTCCCTGGTTCGGCCGCGGATACGGCGTGCGCAGGGAAAAACCGCCCGCGGTGAGCCCGATGGTGACGCACCGCGCCGCACCGGCCAAGGATCAGCCGCGCACGCAACCCCAATGTACGTGCGCATTCGTGCGTTGATCTCGCACGGTGCCTCCGTGCGGGTGGCTCAGCCCTCGGCCGGGTAGTGCCAGTTCGCCCCGCTGCCGCGGTACTGCTCGACCGGGATCGGGTGCACCTCCGGCAGCAGGTGGTCCAGGCACAGCACGCCGCAGAGGTGGTCCACCTCGTGCGCGACCAGCCGCGCGATGCCGCGCTCGAAGATGGTGATCCGCCGCTCGCCGCTGATGTCCTGGTGCTCCACGTGCACCACCAGCGGCCGCGGGACCAGGCAGCGCACGTCGAAGAAGCTCAGGCAGCCCTCGTACTGCTCGTCGCCCTGCTCGCTCGACTCGATGATCCGCGGGTTCAGCAGCGTGATCAGGTCGTCGCTGCCGGGCGGGCGCACGATCGCGGCGGCCCGCTCGATGCCGATCTGCGGCGCGGCGATCCCCATTCCTTTGCCGAAGGTGTGCGCCTTGGCGATCCGCTGCGTCGCCGCGTGCAGCTCGTTGATCACCCGGCGGGCGTCCTCGGCCTCCGCGGGCAGCGTGAACGGCCGGGAGGGCCTGCGCAGCATCGGATCGCCTTCCTGCACGATGCCCAGCGCGGTCATCGTCTCGCTCGGTTTCGGTGGCCCGGAGCGCGCCGCGCGCACGTGATTGCGGAAATGCCATTCCAGCCGGTAGCGGGCGTGCATTGGCGGATCTTCGGTGGACCACGAGTAGATCGTGCGGTCGTCGTCGTACCGGGTCTCGACCGCGGTCTGGAACGGCATGGACTCCGCGGTCATCGAGGTGTGCAGCCCCCACACCGCCGGGTCCAGATCGGTCGGGAAGTCCAAGGTCACCGATAATCGCCGGGTCGGCAGTCGCACCGCGCGCCGGAACCAGTGGCCCCACTTGTCGTCGCTGACCGTGTAGGTGTACTCGATCCACGCGCTTTCGCCGGGATACAGCGGAAATCGGCCGGAGTCGTTGGCGAACAGCAGCCACACCTCCTTGAAGGCGTCCCGGTCGTGCTGCACGCTCCAGCGCATCGGTTCCTGGCGCTGGTCCCCGTACCACGCCTGAAGATCGACTTCTTCCCAGGTCAGCGGGTTGTCCCGGTAGAGCTGGTTGGAGCGCTCCGGATCGCCGGGAAAGCGGTCCACCGAGATCCGGATCAGGTAGCGGGTGATCGGCTGCTGACCGTTGTTGACCAGAAGTCGCCGCATGGTGGCGCGGTAGGAACCGTTGTCGTAGAACAGTTCGGCGTGATCGTGCTCGACCACCAGACCGCCGGCGGGTTCCACCGGTGCCGGGGGAGCGGGTGGCGGCTTGCGCGGCGCCGGAACCGCGTTCTGCTCCCGCCAGGCCCGGCGCAGCGAGCCACCGGCGTTCAGGGCGCCGTCGGCGGCCTGGGCGAACTCCCGGGAAGCGTGCTCGCCGCCGCTCTCCACCTTCGACACGTACGACCGGCTGTAGCCCATCTCCCGCGCCAGCGCCGAGCGCGAGAGTCCCCGCACATCCCGCCACCTGCGGAATTCGGCCACGAACACGTCCTGCTGCTGCGCCGCGTCGAAGTCCGCTTTCGGTTGGCCGGTCATGAGGACCCCATCGCCGTCGCGTCCGGGCGTGCGTGTGCGTGAACGCACCGTGAGCAGTTGCTCAGACTACGCGCACACCAGGGGTCCGAGGTTCGATCGAACTCGGGTTCCAGAACGTCGGCGGCAATTTCACGCAGATGGCGGGTAGCTGATCGGACCATGTCAACCGAAGTCTTTGTTTGCACAACGAGTGCGTGTTCATCGGACGCGTCCCGGTGGCGCCGCGCGGAAGGGGCTGATCACGTGAGCAGCCCGCTGGCCATCCACGGTGGGCCTCCGGTGCTGCGGACCATGGCGCCGCAGGTGCCGTGGCCGCCGATCGACATCAACACCGCCGTCGCGGTCACCGCCCAGCTCTACAACGCGGTGTCGCTGCCTGGCCGCACCGGTGTGGTCGCCGAGCTGGAGATCAGACTCGCGGAGTTCTTCGGCGTGCGCCACGCGGTCGTCACCTCGTCCGGCACCGCGGCGCTGCACTCCGCCTACGCGGCGCTCGGCCTCGCCGACGGTGACGAGGTGATCGTGCCCGCCTACACCTCGCACGCCACCGCCACGCCACTGCTGCACCTGCGGGCGAAACCGGTGCTGGTCGACTGCGACGAGCTCGGCAACCTCGACCCGGAACGGGTGCGAGCGGCGATCACTCCGTTCACCAAGGCCATCGTCGCCACGCACATGTGGGGCGTGCCCGCGCGCATCGAAGCGCTCGCCGACCTCGCCCGGCAGCACGGCATCGCGCTCGTGGAGGACGGTTCGCACGCGCACGGTGCGGCGATCGGCGGCCAGCGGATCGGCACGTTCGGCAGCATCGCCGCGTTCAGCACGGGCGGGTCGAAACCGCTTTCCGGTGGGGAGGGCGGTTTCGTGCTCACCGATGATGATGATTTGTACTACCGGGTGCTGTTGCACGGCCAGGACGGCAGCCGCTGCCGCAGCGAGATCCCGATCGACCACCCGCTGCGCAGGTACGCCCTCACCGGCACCGGCCTCGCGCACCGGATGCATCCGCTGGCCGCGGCGCTGACGCTCGGCCAGCTCGGCGAACTGGACCGGCGGCTCGGCGGCCGCAGGCAGATCGCCGCCCGCGTGATCACCGAGCTGCGCGAACTGCCCGGGATCTCGGTGCCCGAGGTGCCCGGCCGCTACGCGCCGTCCTGGTACGCCGTGCCGCTGCTGCACCGGCCGGAGGAACTGGGCGGATTGCCGGTGGACGCGCTGGTCGCCGCGTTGCGCGCGGAAGGCTGCTTGGAAGTGGACCATCCGCGGGCACCGCGGCCGCTGAACGAGCACCCGCTGTTCGACGCGCCGAACCGGTTGTTCCCGAACCTCCCGGAGGGCTGGCCGCGCTACCGGCCGGGGCAGTATCCGCGGGCGGAGCGCAGGCATCGCAACACGCTCACGCTGAAGGTGCCGCACAACGACCCGGAACTGGCCGACGGCTACATCCGCGCGTTCCGCAAGGTGATCACCCACCACCGCACGCTGATCGGCCCGGACTAGCCTCGATCGCCCAGCCGCCCGCCACGAGCGGGCACCCGCTGCTGTTGAGATGCCTGCTGCTCGGATCCACTGAGGACAGTCGCGCGCTCTGCCGGTTCGCTTCGTCGACGGCCCAGCGGCGCGCGGGAGGCTAGAGCCAGTCGTGTTCGCGGGCGTAGCGGGCGGCTTCGTGGCGGGTGCGGGTCTGGGTTTTCTGCATCGCGTTCGAGAGGTAGTTGCGGACCGTTCCCTCCGCGAGGTGCAGCCGAGCGGCGGTGTCGGCGGCGGAGAACCCGTCGCGGGTGGCGCGCAGGACGTCGAGCTCGCGGTCGGTGAGCGGGCAGTCGTCGACGACGGCGAGCGCGGAGACCTCCGAGTCGATCCAGCGCTTGCCCGCGTGCAGCGTCTTGATCACCGAGGTGATGTGCGCGGGTTCGGCCGACTTGCTGACGAAGCCCTGCACGCCGAGCTTCAGCGCCTTGCGCAGCACGCCGGGCCGGGCGTGGCGGGTGAGCATGAGGACCACCTGCTGCGGCCGCGCCCTGCGGATCTCGGCGACGGCGCCGAGCCCGTCCACCCGCGGCATCTCCAGATCGATCACCAGCACGTCCGGCTCGTGCCGCAGCGCGGCGGCCACCGCGGATTCGCCGTCCTCGGCCTCCGCGAGCACGGTGATCTCGCCCTCCAGCGGTAGCAGGGCCGCCAATGCTTTGCGCAGCAAGGCTTCGTCGTCGGCTAGCACCACCGTGGTCATCGGTTCTCCTTCCGAGCAGGCCGGGCGGGGAAGGTCGCCGTGGTCCGGAACCGGCCGTCCCGCCGGGAGACCTCCAGCTCGCCGCCGTTGTCCGCGAGGCGTTGGCGCAGCGTGGAAAGCCCGCTCAGTTCCGGCGGCCCGGTCTCGTGCGCGCCGTCGTTGACGATGGTGATCCCGGAGGCCGACAGCGTGATCCGCACCTGGCGCGCTTGGGCGTGGCGCAGGATGTTGGTCGTCGTCTCGCGCAGGACCTGGCCGAGCAGTTCCCCCGCGTGCGGATCGGCGTCGGCTTCGCGGTCGATGTGCACGAAGATTCCCGCGGCCTCGAAGAGGTTCTTCGCGTTCTCCAGCTCCGCGGACAGGTTCAGCTGCCGCTGGGCGTGGGCGAGTTCCTTGGTCTGCGCAATGGTGTCGCCGACCAGGGCGTGCACCTCGCCCAGTTCCTCGCGTGCCCGGCCGGGATCGCGGTCGAGCAGCTTCTCGGCGAGCGCGACCTTCAGCTTGACCACGTGCAGGGTGTGGCCCTGGATGTCGTGCAGGTCGCTGGCGAACCGCATCCGCTCCCGCATGACCGCCAGCTCCGCCTCGCGCTGCCTGGACTGCTCACGCTCGACGATCAGGTCGGAGAACTTCTGGTTGAGCAACGCGAACACGGTCGCCACCGGGACGGTGAGCAGCGGGACCACGACGTACTGGAAGACGCGTCCGCCCGGGTCGTCGCCGAACACGAGCAGATTCGTCGAGCCCAGCGCGGCGATGAACACGCACAGCCCGGAAAGGGTCGCGAGCCGGCGGCGGGGCAGCTGCGGGATCAGCAACGACACCACGACGCAGATGCCGTAGACCGCGGCGGAGCTGTCCGTCAGCGCCCCGGCCAGCCAGGTGGCCGCGGTCACGACCAGGCAAGGCCGGGCGACGCGGCGGGAATCGTCCGCGGTCCAGCGCTCGGCCAGCACCAACGCGGCCGCCATTCCCACGAGCTGGAGGACGACGTGTCCCCACGAGCGTGCGGTGAACGCCAGGAACACGCCGACGACGATCAGCGGCGGGAGCGTCGAGAACAGGTTCAGCGAGCGCACCCGGTCCTGCACGGCACGGCCGGTCCAGGTCCGGCGGTCCACCGGCAGCGCGGTTGGCATGGTCCTCCGAGGTCGGGCGGTTCCCTGCCGATCATCTCTGCCGCACCGGGTCCCCACCAGTGACGTCACGTCAGGTCTCGGTGGCCAGGAACGTCACGGCGCATCGGTGACGCCGCCGCACTACTGCGCGGGCGCGGATCTCGCTGGAATCGGGCAGCACGACGGGATCGACGACCTGGCGGTGGTTCTCCCACCGCGGAAAGGAAATCCGATGCGAAAACTTGCGCTGCCGGTGGCCTTCGCCGCCGTCGCCGCGGCGACCGCGGTGCTGGTCCCGGCGGTGTCCGCCGCGCCTGCGGCCCCGGAGGAGCTGAACTGGGGGCCGTGCCCGGACACCGGCATCCCGACGCCGGACCTGGAATGCACGACGGTGCAAGTGCCCCTGGACTACGCGGATCCGGACGGCCGCAAGATCGACCTCGCGATCTCGCGGCTGCCGAGCAAGAACCCGGACAAGCGACGCGGCGTGCTGCTGACCAATCCGGGCGGTCCCGGCGGTGCGGGCCTGAACTACCCGCAGCTGCTGACGAACCCGGCTTTCCCGGCGCCGCTGCCGCAAGGCGTGCGCGAGCAGTACGACGTGATCGGCATCGACCCGCGCGGCGTCGGGCACAGCGACCCGGTGACCTGCGACCTGACACCGGAGCAGCTGGCGATCGGCAACCTGCCGTACGCGAACGGCCCGGCGGACGTCGTGCGGCAGGCGGAGGTCGCGAAGGCGGAAGCCAGGCAGTGCGCGGATTCCGCGACCGGATCGATGCTGCCGCACATGACCACGGCGAACACCGCGCGGGACATGGACCGGGTCCGCGCGGCGCTCGGTGAGTCCAAGGTGTCCTACCTCGGCGCGTCGTACGGGACGTACCTGGGGGCGGTCTACACGACGATGTTCCCGCAGCGCAGCGACCGGTTCGTGCTGGACAGCAACCTCGGCCCGGGCGGCTACGACATCGAAGCGATGCGCGGCTTCGGCCGCGGCATGCAGGACCGGTTCCCGGACTTCGCGGAGTTCGCCGCCGCGCACCCGGAGCACGGGCTGGGCACGACTCCTGCCGAGGTGACCGCCAAGTACCACGAGCTGGCCGACCGGCTGGACCGGAATCCTGTCGCGGGCTACGACGGATCGATCTTCCGCGGCATGACGTTCACCTTGTTGTACAACGACGATCTGGGCACGTTGGCGCAGGGGTGGCGCGCCCTCGATCACGGCGAGGACCCGAAGCTGCCGGGTGGCGTCCCGACCGCGACGGACAACGTCATGGCCGCGCGGTTCGCCGTGGTCTGCGGCGAGTCGGATTGGCCGCGGTCGGTGCAGAGCTACCAGCGGGACGTGGCGGTCGACCGGAAGCGGTACCCGCTGATCGGCGCGGCCGCCGCGAACATCTCGGCGTGCGCGTACTGGTCGAAACCGGCGGCAGAGCCCCAGGTGCGGATCACCGACCGCGGCCCGTCGAACGTCCTCATGGTGCAGAACGAGCGGGACCCGGGAACACCGCTGGCCGGCGCCCGCGAGCTGCGCTCGGCGCTCGGCGACCGCGCCCGGATGGTGACGGCCGATCAGGGCGGGCACGGCGTCTACGTGTTCGGGGCCAACCAGTGCGCGAACAACGCGGTGAACGACTTCCTGGTCACCGGTGCGCGACCCGAGCAGGATTCCTCCTGCGCGGCGGAATCCCGCTGAACGAGCTCGGACGAAACCCGGCCGATCGCCATCCGCGGTCGGCCGGGTTCGCGTTCGGCGGCGAGTCCGCACGCGGAACCGGAGCCTGTCGGGCGGGGCGTGCACACCATCGGCATTCGATAGGCCCGCGCATCAGGTGTAGAAGTGGATGCCGAGATCAGGACGCACCGGCGGGAGGACGCGGGTGGAGAGCGAGGATTCGCGGAACGAGCCGGAAGACGTCGTGCTGAACTCGGTCGGTGGCGGAGTCAACGGCCCGGTGGTTAAGGCGAGCCGTATCCGGGACGTGATCATCCACCAGCACGCCGGTCCGCGGCCGAATCTGCCGCACCGCATCGGCGCGGTGCCTGCTCGCGTGGGGTGCTTTCAACAGCGCCGGCCGGTCGACGCGGGCGAGTTCGTGCCCGCGGGAACGGGACGAGTGCTCTCCGGCCTCGGCGGGGTGGGCAAGACGCAGCTCGCGGCCGAGCTGGCCGAACACTTGTGGTTCGAAGGCGAGATCGAGCTGCTGGTCTGGGTCGCGGCGAGCTCCCGAGAGGCGATCACCTCGGCCTACGCCGCCGCTGCCGCCGAACTCGGCTGGGACCCGGACGGGAACCCGGAGCGCGGGCCGGAACGGTTCCTGGCCGGACTCGCCTCGTCCTCGTGGCGTTGGCTGGTGGTGCTCGACGACCTGCGCAGTCCCGGCGACGCCACCGGTCTGTGGCCGCCGGACCGGCCGCAGGGCCGGACGCTCGCCACGACGCGGCGTCGCGACGCCGCGTTGGTGCACGATCGGCGCGAGCTGGTCGACATCGGCGTGTTCACCGCGGAACAGTCGCTCGCCTACCTGACGGCTCGGCTGGCCAACCGGCCGCAGGGTGCTGAAAGCGCCGCCGAGCTCACCGGTGCCGAAGGCGCCGCCGACTTCGCCGGTGCCGAAGGTGCCGCCGAGCTCGCCGCCGACCTCGGCCACCTCCCGCTGGCGCTGGCGCAGGCCGCCGCCTACCTGCTCGATGAGGATCTGGATTGCCACGAGTACCGGGCGCTGCTGGCCGATCGGAGCCGCAGGCTCGCCGACGTGCTTCCCGAGCAGGAGGCGCTGCCGGACGAGCAGGTCGATCCGGTGACCGCGACCTTGGCGCTGTCGGTCGAGCTGGCGGGGCGGCTGCGACCAGTGGGCTTGGCGCCGAAGGTGCTGGAAGTCGCCGCGATGCTCGACCCGCAAGGCATCCCCGCTGAAGTGTTCACCAGCACGGCGGTCCGCGCGTACCTGGAGCGGGTCACCGGTGACGCCGTGGATCAGCACGCAGTGCGCAGCGCGCTGCGGTGCCTGCATCGGCTGAACCTGATCACCGAGGACAGCGGCGCGAACTCGCGGCGAGTGCGGGTGCACGCACTGGTGCAGCGCGCGGCTCGGGACCAGCTCACAGCAGACCAGCTCGGTGCACTGGTGCACTCCGCAGCGGACGGGCTGTACGAGACGTGGCCGCGGGAACGTTCCGGGGACCTGATCCCTACCTTGCGCACGAACACCGAAGCGCTGCACCCGCATGCACCGGGTCATCTCTACGAGTGCTGCTGCCACCCCTTGCTGTTCCTGGTCGGGGCGAGCCTGGGCCGCAGCGGAGCGGTGACCGCCGCGGTCGAGCACTTCCAGCGGATGCGCGAGACCGCGGCGCGCTACTCCGATCCGGAACAGCACGGAGTGCTGACCATTCGCCTGGAACTCGCGTGGTGGCGCGGGGTGGCGGGCGACCTCGATGCCGCCGTCGCCGACACGGAGCAGGTGGCCGACGTCCGTGCGCAGGCGTTCGGGCCGGACAGCCCTGCGGCGTTGGAGGCCCGCGTCAACCTCGCCCGGCTGCGTTCCGAAAGCGGTGATGTGGCCGGTGGCCTGGCCGAGTTGAACAGCGTGGTGCCCGTCCTGATCCGGGTGCTCGGTGCCGATCACGATGACACGCTGAGTGCGCGGGTGTGCCTGGCCAACGATCAGGCCTCCCTCGGCGATATCGCGGGGTCCGTGACCGCGATGGAGGTGTTGCTGGCCGACATGCTGCGCACCCGCGAGAAGCAGGATCCGGGGGTGCTGAGCGTCCGGCACAGCCTGGCGCTGCGGCATGGTGAGGCCGGGCATGTCCAGCAGGCGGCAGCCGAATTCGGCGAGCTGCTCGAGGATCGGTTGCAGGTGCACGGACCGGACCACCCGAACACCTTGCAGACCCGCGGGTTGCTGGCCACCTATCGAGCGCGCGCGGGCGAGCCCGAGCACGCGGTGGAGGAGCTGGAGATCCTGGTGCAGGACCGGCTGCGGGTGCAGGGACCCGATCACCCGGACACGCTGTCCACCCGGGACGAGCTGGCCACGCAGCGCGCGGCCGCGGGCGATGCGCGGGGCGCGCTGGAGGAGATGGAAGGGCTGTTGCCCGATGCGCTGCGGGCATTGGGACGTTTGCACCCGACGACGTTGAGCATCCGGCAGGCTCTCGCCATCCGGCGCGGCGAGGCGGGCGACCCGCACGGGGCGGTCGAGTTGTTCGCCGATCTCGTTCCCGACACGCAGCGGGTGCTCGATCCACGTGCCCCCAATGCGCTGGCCGCCAGGCACAACTTCGCGTTCTGGCAGGCGGAGGCAGGCGACACCGCGCAGGCGCTGGCCGAGTTGGAGAGCCTGCTGCCCGAGATGCTCCAGGTGCTGGGCGAGGATCATCCGCACACCCGCGCGACCCGGCTCAACATCGACCGGCTGCGGGGCGAGGACTGACGGTTCAGCCGGGGCGCAGGTCGTTCAGCAGGGTGGACAGGACGATCTCCTCCTCGACCGCGCGGGAGGCCGTGGACATCAGCTCGGCCAGGTCCGGGTCCCACGGCGTCTCGACCGGGGAGCCGACGAGCTGCGGCAGGTCGAGGCGGTCGGCCGCGGCGAGGTTGACTGCTTCCCGGTAGTCGGCCGCCGACATCCGCCACAGCCCCACCTCGTGCGCGGACCACAACTGCCGGGCGATCGAGACGCCCGCCCAGTCGAAATCCCCGTGGTAGCGCAGCGCAGCCCCGTCCGCGCGCAGCCGCGAGAGCAGCGACAACGCCACCGTCGTCGGCTGCCCCGACACGCACACGACCGGATGCCGGATCTCTTCCTGCGCGGCGGCTTCCAGCACCCGCGGGTTCTCGCAGACGGCGACGACCGTGCCCGGCGCGACCAGATTCCCCGGCGCCGCGGCCAAATCCCGATGCGTCAGATGCGTCGGCAGACCCAGCTCACCGCGCCGCAGCACCATCCGGGACCACTCGTCGTCACCGGTCAGCGGCAGTGCCCAGCACAGCACCGTGGCGGAAACCTCGTCGAGCGCGACGCCGCAGCGCTCCCACAACGCCCGCCGGTCGCGTTCGTTCGCCGGGGGATCGATGCCGTGCGCGAGCGCCGCCGCGCGCAGCACGACGCGGCTCAGCGTCGTTCCGCTGTCGAGTTCGTGCGCGCGACCGACGCGGCTCGCGAGGTCGGCGCGCGAGGTGAACGACTCCGGTTCACCGGCCGCCGGATCCAGCACCATCGCGGAGAGCGCACCGGCCGCGTGCCGCAGCACCACGTCGAGCTCTTCCTCGGCGACCCGCCCGTACTGGTGCAGCCACTGCACCCACGGCTGCGCCCACTCGCGTTCGGCGAGGCCGTGCTCGGCGAGCGCGGCGAGGGCGGTTTCGGTGGTGCGGTCCCGCTTCTCGGCGCGCGCCGCGGTCGGCGACTCGCGCGGTTCGACGGGCCGCTCGTGCAGGATCTCCAGCACCTGCGCCAAACCGAGGCCGAAGCGGGTGTCCTCGCGCAGCACCTTGTCCAATTTGGACACCATGATGCGGGAGTGGCCGAGGTACAGCGACCGGCCGTAGACCTCGCTGACCGCCTGCCGGGTCTGCTCGTCCGGCAGCGCGACGCTGAACCTGTCCGGGTTCCGCGGTGACTCCAGCGCTTCCCGCGCAGCCGCCCAGAAATCCCGCAGCTGCTCGCCGCCCCACACCGCGCGGACGTCCGCGCGCACCTCGTCCGATCCGGGGTCGTCGCCCACTGCTTCCCACCTCTGCCGCGAGTTCGTACAAGTCACCACCGGCGGGGGCTGCTCGGCCTGCCGCCGTTCTCGGCGCAGCGCACCAGCGTAGTCGGCGCCGAAGTTTCGATCACTCGGGAAGCGCTCCGCGAGTTCGGCCGGACCGGGCAGCGGCCCACGTGCGTGGAGCGGGTATCGGCGGACGACGTACGTCCGGCGCATCCGAGTCCGCCGCATCCGAGTCCGGAGCACCCGTGACAAGGCACGCCTTCCCCGCAGCGGCCCGGAGATCCCGCAGCTGCGCCGCCGCATACCGCGGGGACGTCCGCTTCGTTCGCCGGGTCAGGTCTCGGCGCGCTCCATGTCGCGGCCGTCCCACGTGGTGTGCGTGCAGGCGATGCCGTGGCCGCTGCGGGGGCGCAGCACGTCGTAGATGTGCATCTTCGGGATCTTCGGCGACACGCCCCACCCGCTGGGCCAGGTGATCAACCAGTCCATGTCCAGGTCCACCAGCAGGCCCAGCATCCGCGCGATCGTCGGATCGTCGAGCCGCTCGAACGCCTCGTCCAGCAGCACCAGCCGCAGCGGCCCGCGATCACCGGAGGCGACGCTGACCGCGTCGTAGAACGCCGCCGCCGCGGCGAACAGGGTGACGTAGGAGATCAGCCGCGTCTCGCCGGAGGAGAGCTGTCGCAGCCGCCGCACCCGGGGCTTGCCCTCCGGCCCGACATCGCGCACCCGCACGGTGAACGCGAACCACGAGCGGTAGTCCAGCGCCCGCGCAAGGATCTCCGCGTAGCCGCCGGTGGCGCTGTCCCGCTCGGCCTCGATCAGATCGGTGAACACGCGCCGCAGCAGCGCGTCCTGCTCCTCGCTGCGGTTGGCGAACGGGGTGCGCACCAGCTCGATGGCCTGCTTGATGTCGTCGCCCAGCGACGGCGCCGGTTCCCACTCCAGCTGCACGTGCACGCCTTGGCTGGAGCGGGCGCCGTCGAGCACCTCGTTCATCCGCTTGCACAGGTTCTCGGCCACCCGCATCTGCCCGCGCAGCCGCTCCGCGAGGTCGCGGATCAGGTAGTCGGCGAAGATCGAGCGGTAGCGCTCACCCAGATAGCTGCGCTGCTCGGCGAGCCGCTCGGCGACCCGGCGGGCGGCGTCGGCCACCGGCTGCGGACCTTCCTCGCCGGTCACCGTCACCGTGAGCACGCCGTGCTGGTCGCCCGCGCTGATGTCGTAGCCGCCGCTGAGCGACTGCTGCAACGCCTGGAACCGGTTGAGCACGGCGGTTTCGCCCGCGGTCTTGCGCTCGCCTGCGGCCGCCAGCAGCTCGGCGGCTCTGTCGAGTTCGGACGGAGCTTCGGCCTGCGGCGCGTCGTCGGCGTCCTCTTCGCCGACGACCTGCGCGGCCGCCCACAGCCCCGGGATGCGCAGCGCGGCGTCGAAGGCCTCCGCGGCGGAATCCGCCTCGGACTCGCGGCCTTCGAGCTGACCGTGCTTGGTCTCCCACTGCGTCTCCAGCCGGACCACCTGCTCGCGCGCGGTGCTGATCCGCTCCCGAGCGGCAGGCAGGTCCTCGCGCAGCTGCGCGCGCTCGCGGTCCAGCGCACCGACCTTGTCGGCGATCTCACGGGCTTCACCGCCGACGGCCTCGTTCAGCTCGGCCAGTCCGGCGGCCTGCTCGGCGAACTCGGAGCAGCGCTGCTCGGCCTGCGACTCCGCCTCCATCCGGTCGGCCACCGCCGCGTCGTGGTGCAGCGAGATGTCCCGCAGGTCGGCCAGCGTGGCCAGGCAGCGGGACTCGATCGCCTCGTGCAGCGCGTCGATCGCGGAGCGGGCGTCGGTGGCCGCCCGGTTGGCGTGCTCCAGCGCCTGCGTCTCCGGCGGCAGGTCGGCTTCACCGGCCGCGCGCACCAGTTCCGAGCGGGCGGCCTGCCACCGCTGATCGGCCTGGTCGTGCTGTTCGCGGGCTTGCGCGGCGTGCCGTTGGGCGTCCTCGGCGGCTTCGTTGGCGCTGGTGAGCTTGGCGTGCGCGGTGAGCAGGTCGCCGTCGTCGGGGTAGGACTCCAGGTGCTTGTCCAGTGCCTCGGCCTGCTCGGTCGCTTCGCGGTGGCGCCGCTCGACGTCGCCGATCCGCTCGCGCAGCGCGGCCAGTTCCTCTTCGAGCTCGGCGATCCGCCGCGCGCGTGATGCTTCCCGCGCGCCGGCGCCGACGTACTCCGCGGCGTCCTTGTGCCAGCGGCCCGCGAGCACGCCCGCCCGCCAGCGGCCGTCCACCGCGACGCCCAGCCCCCGCTCGTCCGAAGCGGCCGCCGCGTCCGAAGTGGACACCGAGGCGAGCAGTGCGGCGACCCGCTCGGCGGGCACCGGCGAATCCGGCTCGGCGGCCGGAGTCAGCAGGTCGGCCAGCGTGCCGCCGGTCGCTGCGGCTACGGGCACCGCCAGCAGGTCGGCAGGCTCGGCGAGCTCGCCGCGTTCCGTGACCCAGGCGTTGAGCAGCCCGCTGGCCTGCAACGCCGCCTCGAGACCGGCCTGCTCGTCCGCGCCGAGCGACGGCTGGAAGTCGACCAGCCGGTAGAAGGCGCGCCCGGCGGCGGAATCCCGCTCGGCCGTGGCCCAAGCCGGGCGATCCGGGACGCGCTCGTGCCCCGCCCGCAGCTCGGCGAGTTCCTGCTCGCCGGTGCGCGCACGGGTGCGCAGCTCGTCGAGCTCGCGGTCCACCTCGGAGATCCGCTGCCGCGCCTCCTGCAGCTTCGGCCGCGCCCAGCGGCGGGTGAGTTCCCGCGCCTGGCGCGTCGCCGCGCGGTCCGCCAGCAGCGCTTCGGCCTCCGGCGGCTCCGGCACCGGATCGTCCGAAGTGGACAGCGGCCAGTCGGCTGCCCAGCGCCGGACGTTGTCCCGCCACGTGCTCGCGGCCTCGGAGAGCCCCTGGTGCGCTTCGTTGCGCCGCCCGGCGGCTTCGGTGGCGATCAGCTGCGCTTGGCGCGCCTGCTGCTGCAGCTTGGCGACCTGCTCCTGCTGGCCGTCCAGTTCCACGGCCTGCTGGTGCAGCGCCAGCGTCAACGCGCCGCGCTGCTGCGCGACCGTGCCCGCGTGCGCGGCGCGATCGGCCGCGGCGCGGTACTGCTCGGCCAGCGCGTCGGTGCCGACCTCGGGGGCGCTGCGGCGTTCGATCTCCAGCGGCTCGGCGTCGGCCTCCGGCGCCGCACGCACCCGGTCCGGAGTGCTCACCGGCTCCGCCTTCGGCACCTCCGGCGGGCGCGGCACCAGGCCGCCGTCCAGCCCGGCCGCGGACAACTGCCGGTTCGCCCGCTGCGCCGCCTGCTCGGCCGACTCGCCGTCGCCGACCAGCCGCCGCAGCGTGCCCAGCACCGACTCCAGCGAGCGGTCCTCCTGCCCGCGCTGCCGCGCTGCGGTGTCCAGCGCCGACGCGGCCGCCGAGCGGGCGCCTTCCACGACCCGCTCGCGGTCGCGGAGGTTCTGCAGTTCGGCGTAGGCCGGGTGCGAGCGCAGCGCCTCGACACTCGATTCCAGGCGGCCTTCGCGCTGCTCCAGCTCGGTCACCGACTGCTGCGCGGCGTCCCGGTCCGCGCGGTGCGCGGTGAGCTGCTTCTCCAGCTTCGCCAGCTCGTTGCGCAGCGAGCGCAGCTTGTCGCGGGCGGTCCGCATCGCCTCCGCGCGCTCGCGCAGCGCTCCCAGCGCGTAACCGGAATAGGCGGACAGGAACGCGCCCAGCGCCTTGTCCGCGCCGGTGAGCCGGACGATGTTCTCCCGGATCGACTCCAGGTCGTCGAACGAGGTCGCCAGCCGCTCGATCAGCGCGGGCTCCAGCGGCGGCAGCGCATCGGAGAGGATCTGCTCCAGCTGTCCTTCCAGTACCTTCAGGCCGACGTCCGGGTTGCGCAGCGTCCGCTGCAGGTGCAGCAGATCGCCGTAGCGCGCCGCGGGCACGCCGTAGACCTGCGCGGCGATCTTCGCGCGGAACGCCTGGTCGTCGAGCACGCAGTCGGCGCCGAGCACGTCGCGCAGCTGCGCCGGGCCGAGCGGCACCCGCTCCGGGCCGATCAGGTGCAGCGTGTGGCCCACCCGGCGGGTGGTGATGAAGCGCCACGAGTCACTGACCGCCTGCGAGGTCTTCGACGCCTTCACGCCGACCCCGCAGGTCAGGAACTCCTCGCCGCCGTCGGGGCGATCGCGGCGCAGCTCCACCCACGCGTAGCCGATGCGGTTCGGGCCGCCGGGGTACTCGTCGAGCATCAGGCGGCGGATGCTGACCGTGTCGAAGCCCTTGGAACCGAGCTGGCGCAGGTCGCCGTCCAGGCACAGCGGCAGCAGCAGCTCCAGGGTGCGGGACTTGCCGGAGCCGTTGGTGCCCTGGAAGATCGCGCGGCCGCCGGAGAGGTCGAAGGTGTTCTCGGCGTACTGCCAGATGTTCACGATGCCGCCGCGGTGCAGGCGCCAGCGGTGCACCCCGGGCGCCGCGGGGTCGTCGGCGGCGAACTCGTGCGAGCCGTCCGCGGCGGAGTTCGCAGCCGGGAGATCCGGCGCCCGCATCGCATCGGTGGCCGAAGAGCTCGCGGGCGGGGCCGCACCACCGGCGCCATCGTCCGAGGTCGCGCCGTTCGACAGTGCGCCGTCGGAGATCGCGCCGTCCGGGTTCGCCGGGTTCGCCTCGTCGGGGGTCACCGTGGACCGTCCTCTTCCAAGTCGTCGAACAGGGACAAGCCGGGCGGTTCCGGCGCGGGAGCGGGCTCCGGTTCGCGGCCCGGTGCCGGAGTCGCGTCCGGCTCCGGCAGCCAGCGGTGCGCGGCCGGGCTCAGCCACCAGGTCTCGCCGTCGGCGGCCGAGCCTTGCGAGTCGGCTGCCGGGTCTCCGCCGCCCGGCTCCGCGGTGTCCGGCGCGCGCAGCAGCCCCAGCCGCTGCAGCAGTCCTGCGACGTCGCCGACCAGTTCCTCCTGGTCCTCGGTCGCCTGCCGGGACCACGCCGCCGGGTAGGACTCGACCAGCTCGCCGCAGACCTCCCGGAGATCCTGCCAGGTCACCGGATGCGCCCCGGTGCCCTCCCGCGGTTCGCCGCGGGCCAGCAGCTCCGGCAGCGCCAGCAGTGCGATACGCGCGACCGTGCCGGGGCCGGGGAACAGCGTGTCGGTCAGGTAGTCCTCCGGGTCGCTGACCACGACGCCTTCCGAGCGGACCTCGGTGACCAGCCCGAAGAACCGCTCCAGCAGCCGGGCTTCGGTCCCGAAGTGCTTGAGCAGCCATTCCCGCTGCTGCGCGGGCAGATCCTCGTAGAGCACCACGGGGTCCTCCACGAGCCTGCGCCGCACCGCGTGCTCCACGCTGCGCGGACCGGCCTGCGCGGCGGTCGCGACGAGGTCCTCCGGACCGTCGGCCTCGGCGATCGGTCCGGCCGGGAGCCTGCCCAGCAGGTCGGTGTCGATGGTGATCAGCGCCTCCGCCGAGGAGTCCGCGGCGTTCACGGTGCCCTCGGTCTCGGTGATCACTCCGAGGCTGACCAGGTGCCGCAGCGCGGCGGTGAGCGCGCGCCGATCGCCGGTGTCGTCGGCCACCGGCACCCCGGCCTCCACGGCCGCCGCGCGCACGTCGACGACCAGGCGGGACAGCAGCACCTGCCGGCCGATGCCGGTGAGCGTGGCCAGCGTCAACGCCAGGTACGCGTACCCGCGCGGGGACAGCGACGGTTCGCCGCGGGTGGCGTCCTCGCCGGGACCGGCCTTGTAGAGCCGCGCGAACCTGCGTTCCACCACGAGCCGGTAGCCCAGCAGCGAGGAGAACAACTCGTGCAGCGCCGCGCGCTGGCGGTAGATCATCGGCAGCAGGTCGCCGTCCGGCGAGCCGGGCCGCAGCAGCGGCCTGCGCAGCAGCGCACGCGCGCAGCGGACGACGTTGCCCGCGTCGATCTCGGAGAGTTCGTCGAAGACCTTGGTCGCGTTCACCGGGCGGCTCCGGTCGTTTCCGTCGCCTGCTCGGTGAACGCGCCGTCGTGGCGCTCCTCGGGCACCGCGTCGTCCCGGCGCTCATCGGACACCGTGCCGTCCGGGCGCCCATCGGACACCGCGCCGTCCCGGCGCTCATCCGAAGTCGCGTCGTCCCCGCCCGCGTCCGGCAGCGCGCCGTCGCCGCGCACGTCCACCACCGCGTGGTCGAGCGTGAGCGTGCCTCCGACGCTGCCGATCCTGGTGTGCTGCCCGTCCTCCGGCCGCACCGTCACCCGCAGCCGGTGCACCGGGTCCAGCGCCGAACCGGTGTCCTCGGAGCTGTCCCGCTGCGCCATCGCCAGCGTCAGCAGCTCGCACAGCACGCCGAGGGCGTCCCCGGACAGCCTGGTGCCCTGCAGGTCCGGCCCGGCGGCGGCCAGCTCCGAGATCGCCGCGCTGCGCCGCGCGTCCTCCTCGCGCGCCTCGGCCAGCAGCGTCTCCTCGGTCATCGGGTCGTCCAGCACCCGCGACGTGCGCCCGCGCGCGCCGCGATCGCCGCGGCTGCGCACGCTCACCGTCACGTCCTGCACCGGGCCGTCGCGCCACGGCACTTCGTGGTTGTCACTGTCGTAGTCCGGGGCCGGCAGCAGGTGCCGGGCCGAGTACAGGCCGAACGCGGCCGCGTAGAGCCGGTGCGCCTGCTGCGGCTGCGACTCGTCGAACCAGCGGGCGAGCTTCAACAGCTCACCGCGCCTGCCCGGCAGCAGCCCGCCGCCCGAGGTCGCGCGCTTCACGCTGGCCAGCAGCGAACCGATGGCCCGCGCGGTGGCCTCCCGCAGCGCCGCCACCTGGCTGGGCCTGCCCGGCGCGTCCACGAACCAATCGGTGAGTTCCTGCCAGTCCGCCGCGGTGCGCCCGCGCGCCCGTTCCACCTCGGTGCCGAGCTGATCGGCCGGACCGAGCAGCCGCAGCAGCTCAGCGCGGTCGGCGGCCAGCCCGGCCAGCGAGGTCGCGATCGTCTCGGTGTGCCGCAGCACGTCCTCCACGACCATCTGGATGTACTCGACCAGCAGGTTGCGGAACCCGGAGATCTCCTCCGGCGCCAAGTGGTGGCGGGTGACGACCTCGCCGAGGTAGGCGTAGAAATCCCGCACCGTTGCGGCGAGTTCGGCGTGCTGCAGGAAGACGGTGGTGACCTGCTCGGCCAGCCGCTCGCGGGTCTGCTTGGCGCGCAGAGAGCGCGACTCCGCGCTCTCCGACGGCGCTGAGCGCGGTTGCGTATTTTCCGACGGCGCTGAGCGCGGTTCCGCACTTTCCGCGGCCAGCGCGTCGGACAGCAGCGAGCCGATCTGGCCGAGGCCGCGCTCGATCGCGGGCAGCAGCTCGCGGGACACCTCGCGGGCGCCTTCGGGCACCCGCAGCAGCGCGTCCACGTCCCGCTGGACCCGCACGGCGAGCTTGCTGACCTGGTAGCGGACGCTGCCGTGCTGGAACTCGGCGATGCTGGCGGCGATCGTCTCGCGGCGGCCGAGCACCAGGTTGCCCCAGCGGCGCAGCTGCTTCAGCCGGTCCACCACGGTGTCCACATCGGACTCACCGGGGTCGATGCGGCCGTCCCGCTCGGCGGCGGCCAGCGCCGCGGTCACCTCGCCGACCGACAGGTCAGCCAGCAGCGTCGAGGTGAACAACCGCATGATCGCCAGGTAGGTGCGGTGCTTCGGCTCGCCGAGGTAGGTGAACAGCGCGAGCCGCCGCTCATCGGCGCGCGCGTCCGAGGTGGCGTGCCCGGGCGCGGTGGCCTCGGTGCCCGCCACCCCCGCGCGCAGCACGTCGGCTTCATGATCCGGGGCGGTCACGGTCGGCCACGATAACCCGCCCACCCGACACGGCCGGTCACCTGTGCCTTTTCGGAGAGGCCGGGAAGGGTTCTGCGTAGGTGGTCGCTCGGCGGAACCGCAGGCGTCGGAGAACCCGCGGCGGTCCCGGTTGCCGAGGTGGCCGGCGCAAGCGGCTTCGCCGCTCCGGAGCAGAACCTGGTGCGGGTGCCCGCTTCGGGCGGGTGGCGCGGCGGTAGCGTGCTGCTGCCTGGACGGGTGAACGCTGTGGGTTGAACGAGGGGAGCGGGGCACCGGTGAGCGCGGGACGAGCGGTCGGGCTGCTACTCGGAGTGGCGGCCGATGCCGCGTTCGGCGACCCGCGGCGGTGCCATCCGGTGGCTGCTTTCGGGCGCGCTGCCCAGGCGGCGGAGCGGAGGCTGCACCGCGATCGCCGCAGCACCGGGATCGCCTACGCGGGCCTGCTCGTCGGCGGTACCGCGGTGCTCGGCGCCACCGCCGAACGCGCGACCCGCCGCAGCCCCGTGCTGCAAGCCGCTTGCACCGGCCTCACCACCTGGATCGTGCTCGGCGGCGCTTCGCTGGCGGACGAAGGGACGGCGATGGGCCGCCTGCTCGACGCGGGCGACCTGGACGGCGCTCGGGAGCGGTTGGCGCACCTGTGCGGCCGGGAAGCCGAGCACCTCGACGAGCAGGGGCTGGCGCGGGCCACCGTCGAATCGATCGCGGAGAACACCAGCGACGCAGTGGTGGCGCCGCTGGTCTGGGGCGCAGTCGGGGGCATGCCCGGCCTGCTGGCCTACCGAGCGGCGAACACGCTCGACGCGATGGTCGGGCACCGCTCGCCGCGGTACGCGAAGTTCGGCTGGGCCGCCGCGCGGACCGACGACCTGCTGAACCTGGCACCGGCCCGGCTGGGCGCGCTGCTCACCGCGCTGTGCGCGCCGGTCGTCGGAGGTTCGGCGAGCGGGGCGTGGCGCACCTGGCGGCAGGACGCCGCAGCGCACCCGAGCCCGAACGCCGGGCAGATCGAGGCGGCGTTCGCCGGGGCGTTGCAGGTCCGGCTGGGCGGCCGGACCGTCTACGGGCAGGCCGTGGAGCACCGGCCGGTGATGGGCGAGGGGCGCACCGCGGACGCGGGCGACGTGACCCGCAGCGTCGAGTTGTCCCGCGTGATCGGCTCGGTCACCGGGCTGCTCGCCGCCGCTGCCGCACTGGCGCGCGGCCGCTGAGCGCATCGCTGCGCCTGCCGGAATGCCACCACTGCGACCAGCGGGAATGCTGGGGCGCAGCAGCGTTGCAGCGACGCGGGCTGCCAGGCCATTGGTCCCTGTGCGCTGCGACGAAACCGCCCTTCACTGGCTTGTGACCCGCCGTGGGCGAGCGGCGATCAGCCGGGTGCGCGGGTAGGACTGGAGGCAGTGGAGGTGGTCGGAATGACCGATTTCCTGGCGATCGTGCCGTCGCTGATCGTGCTGTTCGCGGTGCTGGCGGTGGTGTGGCTGCTGACCTTCAGCTACCGGCGCCCGCCCGGCAAGCACTGAGCGCCGGGCGCGGTCAGCGCCCCTTCGTGGCGTCCTGCTGCGCGTCCTGCTGCTGTTCGCCCTGCTGCTCGCGCTGTTCCTGTTCGCGCCGCTCGTCCTCGGCGACCGCCTCCGCGACCGACATCTTGCGCGATTTGCGCACCGAGCCGACCCGCTCCTCCGGCCGCGTCTCCGCGTAGATCAGGTAGCCCACCCCGGCCACCGCCATGATCCCGAACGAGATCCACTGCAACGCGTACGAGAAGAACGGGCCCGATTCCAGCTGCGGCAGCGGCAGCGGCCCCAGCACTCCGGGCTGGCCGTCGACCAGCGCGAAGTAGCCCGGCCGCAACTGCATGCCGGTGCCCTGCGAGAGCACGCTCGAGTCGATCGAGTACGTCCAGCGATGCCCTTCCCGCTGGAAAGTCGGCCGGTTCTCGTCGTCGTGCTCGTCCACCCGGACCCGCGCGGTCAGCGTGACCCGGCCGGCGGGCGGCGCGTCGAAGTCCGGCGCGTGGGTGCCCCGCTGGCGCAGGAACCCGCGGTCGACCAGCAGCGTCTCGCCGGAGTCGGTGCGGAACGGGGTGAGCACCTCGAGCGCCGGTTCGCCCTGCACCGAACGCAGCCAGGCCAGCGTCTCGCCAGCGGGCAGGTAGTTCCCGGAGAAGGTGACCTTCGCCCACTCGTGCCGCTGGTCCGGCGCCCGGCCCGCGGGTAGCACCTCGGCCAGCGGTTTCGGGGCGGCGTGCAGCGATTCGGCGATGGCTTCGTTGCGCACCTTCCGCTCGTCGTTCCGGCCGAACTGCCACGGCGCGAGGAACGTGAAGCACAACGTGGTGAACGCCGCGACCAGCAAGATCAACGCGATCCAGCCGGGCTGCAGCAAGAACTTCAGGCGCACGCCCCCACGGTAGGCCGACGGTGCGCCGAGGTCCCTGGCGACCCCGTCACACCGCGCTCAGGCCGCGGAGCGCGCCGCGGCCACCGCTTGCCGCGCGTAACCGCCGCCGAACAGCACGGTGTGCACCAGCAGCGGGAACAGCTGGTGCAGGCCCACCCGCTGCCGCCAGCCGTCGGCCAGCGGGCTGACCTCCTCGTACGCCGCCAGCACCCGCTCCAGGTGGGGGCAGCCGAACAGCGCCAGCATCGCCAGGTCGGTCTCGCGGTGGCCGCCGTGCGCGGCAGGGTCGATGAGCCAGGCGCCGCTCGCGCCCCAGTGCACGTTCCCGGTCCACAGGTCGCCGTGCAGCCGGGACGGCGGCTCGGCGGAACCTTCGAGCTCGGGCAGCCCGTCGCAGGCGCGCTCGAAGATCTGCGCCTCGGAATCGCCGATCAGACCGGCGTCGACGGCTTGCCGCAGGTACGGGCGCACGCGGTGCTCGGCGTAGAACGACGGCCAGTCCGCGCACGGCTCGTTGCGCATCGGGGCGAGCCCGATCCAGGCGTCGGCCGGACCGCCGGGCGGCGGGGCGCCGTGCGCGGGCGCTCCGGCGGCGTGCAGCCGGGCGAGTCCGCGGCCCAGTTCTTCGGCGGCGGCCGCGGTGGGGCTGCCTGCATCGAGGTGTTCGGTGACCAGGTCCCGGTCGTTGTTGCCGTGCACAGCGGGAACCGGGATCACGCCCGGCTCGGCCAGCCAGCGCAGCGAGGCGGCCTCGGCTTCGGTGGCGCCCGGCAGTCCCGGCGGGTTCGTCTTGACGAACACGTCGCGGCCGTCGTCGAGCCGCACGCTGTAGGACGCGCCGGCGTCTCCGCCGCCCAGCGTGCGCACCTGCACGGCCGCGGACCCGGTGTAGTGCTCCGCGACCTCCGCGGTCCGTCCCATCCTGACCTCACCTCCGGCTTTGCTTGCGGCTTCCCCAGCCCTGCACAGCGCGCAGGAACCCGGCGCTCATTCCGATGCCCCCGCGCCTCGCGGCGGACCGGACACGCCCGCACATCACCCGCCGGCGAGCGCTCCGATCAGAGTGAACGGCCTGTTGGTCCGAATAGATTGGGCGACCAGTCCGTTCGCTCCGAGAAGTTCTGCGCTGATCGTGTGGGACACGGGCGTGTCGGCCCGGAAGGTCACTCGTCGTGCAGGTGGGCGCGGACCCAGTCGAGCAGGGCGGGCATCGCCGCTTCGATCATCGCCAGCGAGTCCTCGAAGCCGCGGTCGCCGCCGAAGTACGGATCGGGCACCTCCGCCCACTCGTCCGCGGCCGGGTCGAAGGAGCGCAGCAGCCGCACCCGCGCCGGATCGTCCGCCTCGTCCCGCGCCACCCGCAGGTGCCCGGCGTCCATCGCCAGCAGCAGATCGGCGCCCGCGTGCTGCTCATCGAACTGCGCGGCGACGTGCTCGGTGGGGTAGCCGTGGTCGGCGAGGACCTTCGCGGTGCGCGGATCGGCGCCTTCCCCGACGTGCCACGGGCCGGTGCCCGCGCTGGTCACTTCGACCTGCCCGGCGAGCCCTTCGCGGCGCAGGTGCTCGCCGAACACCAGCGCCGCCATCGGCGAGCGGCAGATGTTCCCGGTGCAGACGAAGGAGATGTGCAAGGCGGTGCTCCCGCTCTGTCGTGGGTGCTCTCGTTGCGGCCGTCGTGTCGACGCGGCGGAACCTCGGCTTCCACCGGGCTTCGACGGTACGTGCCGGAGCCGGAGCCGTTCCCGGCACCTGTCCCGCGCGCGCCGGTGGCTAAACTGCCCGGGATGACCAGCCGGGGGGACGACGAATCGCTGCGCCACCACGGCGACGTGGATGCCGAACCCGGCCTGCTCGACTTCGCGGTGAACGTGCGCCTGCAACAGCCGCCGCGATGGTTGCGGGACCGGCTCGCGGCTGCGCTGGACGATCTGGGCCGCTATCCCTCCGCCGCGGACGACCTGGCCGCGCGCACGGCGGTCGCCGAACGGCACGGCCGCGATCCCGGTGAGGTGCTGCTGCTGGCGGGCGCGGCCGAGTGCTTCGCGCTGCTGCCGCAGCTGAACCCGCGTTCGGCGGCCGTGGTGCACCCCTCGTTCACCGAACCGGAGTTCGCGCTGCGCTCCGCCGGTGTGCCGGTGACCAGGGTGCTGCTCGGCGAGGACTACCGGCTCGATCCCGCGCTGGTGCCCGCGGACGCCGACCTCGTCGTCCTCGGCAACCCCACGAACCCCACTTCGCTGCTGCACCCGGCCGACGCGATCCGGGAGCTGATCCGCCCCGGCAGGCTGGTGGTGGTGGACGAAGCGTTCCTGGACGCGGTGCCGGGGGAGCCGGAGGGACTGGCGAGCTCGCCGATCCCGGGCCTGCTGGTGGTCCGCAGCCTCACCAAGATGTGGGGGTTGCCCGGGCTGCGCGCCGGTTACGCCCTGGGCGAACCGGAGCTGCTGAGCAGCCTGGCCGCGCCCCGCCCGCACTGGCCGCTGGGCACCCTCGCGCTCGAGGCGATCAACGCGTGCTGCGCGCCGGAGGCGCTGGCCGAGTCCGCAGCGGCCGCCCGCGAACTCGACGCGCTGCGCGCCGGGCAGGCGGCCGATTTGGCAGCCGTGCCGGGGGTTTCGGTGATCGGCCCGGCCCGTGCACCGTTCCTGCTGCTGGACGTCCACAATGGCGCCAAGGTGCGATCGGCGCTGCGGGACCGCGGCATCGCGGTCCGGCGCGGGGACACCTTCCCCGGTCTGGGCCCGGACCACCTGCGGGTGGCGGTGCGGGACGCCGGGCGCAACGCCACGTTGGTCCGGGCGATGCGCGAACTGCTCGGATAGTGCGAGAACGGCAGCGAGGGGTGCGAATCGGATGACCGTGCGGATTCGGGACGTCGTGGAGTCGCTGGAGGCGGCGTACCCGCCGGAGCTGGCCGAGCAGTGGGACGCGGTCGGCCTGGTCTGCGGCGATCCGGCGGCCGCGGTGCAGCGGGTGCTGTTCTGCGTCGACCCGGTCGAGGCCACTGTGGACGAAGCCGCGGACTTCGGTGCACAACTGCTGGTCTCCCACCACCCGCTGCTGCTGCGCGGCGTGCACGGGGTGCCCGCCGACGACCCCAAGGGGCACCTGGTGCACCGGCTGATCCGCTCCGGGATCGGCCTGTACTGCGCGCACACCAACGCCGACACCGCCGCAGTCGGAGTCTCGGACGCGCTGGCCGACGCGCTCGGACTGACCGTCAGCGCGCCGCTGGCGCCGCACCAGGAGGGCGCGAGCACCGGGCTCGGCCGGATCGGTTCGCTGCCGCAGCCGGAACCGTTCGCGCGCTTCGTCGAGCGGGTGGCCACGAACCTGCCCAGCACCGCATGGGGCGTGCGCGGCGCGGGCGATCCGGAACGGGAGATCAAGACCGTCGCGGTCTGCGGCGGCGCGGGCGACTCGCAGCTGGACACCGCGCTGGCCGCCGAGGTGGACGCCTACGTGACCGCCGATCTGCGCCACCACCCGGCGGGCGAGCACATCGCTCGCGGCGACCTCCCCGGCAAGCAGGTGCCCGCGCTGGTGGACGTGGCGCACTGGGCCAGCGAGTGGCCGTGGTGCCAGCAGGCGGCCGACGTGGTCGGCGCGGCGCTGCCGGATACTGTCGAGGTTCTTGTCTCCACTCGCCGCACCGATCCGTGGACCACCCATGCCTCCGGTGCGGCCCCCGACGCAGGGAGGACGCTCGCGTGAAAGCCGACCCCGCCGTGCAGCACCGGTTGCTCGACCTCGCGGAGGTGGACGCCGAACTGAACCGGGTCAACCACCGGCGCCGGACGCTGCCCGAACTGGAGGAGATCGGCGGCGCCGAACGCGACGCGCAGGCGAAGCGGGACGCGCTGGTCGCCGCGCAGACCTCGTTCGGCGACATCGACCGGGACGCCAAGCGGCTGGAGACCGAGATCGAGCAGGTCCGCAAGCGCGAGCAGCGGGACCGGCAGCTGATGGATTCCGGCGGCTCGTCCAAGCAGCTGGAGGAGTTGCAGCACGAGCTGCAGACCCTCGCCCGCCGCCAGGGCAACCTGGAGGACGAGCTGCTGGAGGTCATGGAGCAGCGCGAGGCCGTGGAGACCGACGTCGAGCACGCCCGCGGCGAGGTCACCGCCGCCGAGGACAAGCTCGCCGACGCCCAGCACCGCCGGGACGAGGCGCTGGCCGACCTGGACAGCACCGAGGTCAAGCGCAAGTCCGAGCGCGAGGTGCTGACCGCGGACCTGCCGGAGCAGCTGCTGGCCACCTACGACCGGATCCGCGAGGCCAAGGGCGTCGGCGCCGGGCTGCTGCAGGGCAACCGCTGCGGCGCGTGCCGGATCGAGCTGGACCGCGCCAAGCTCACCGACCTGCGCGACGCCGCCGCCGATGACGTGGTCCGCTGCGAGGAGTGCGGCGCGATCCTGGTCCGCAAGGGCTCCTGATGCGGGTGGTCGTCGAAGCCGACGGCGGTTCGCGGGGCAACCCGGGACCGGCCGGCTGCGGTGCGGTGGTGCGCGACGCCGACGGGGCGGTGCTGGCCGAGCGCTCGCTCGGGCTCGGGGTCGCCACGAACAACGTGGCCGAGTACGAGGGGCTGCTGGCCGGATTGCGGGCCGCTGCCGAGCTCGGGGCGGACGAGGTCGACGTCCGGATGGACTCGAAGCTGGTCGTCGAGCAGCTCAGCGGGCGTTGGCGGATCAAGCACGCGGCGCTGCAACCCCTTGCGGCGCAGGCGAAGGATCTGGTGGCCGCGTTCGCCGCGGTGCGGTTCGAGTGGATCCCGCGGGAGCGCAACGCGCACGCGGACCGGCTGGCCAACGCGGCGATGGACAGCCAGGCCGGGATCGAGCGCACACCCGCTGCCGGGGCTGCGGACAGCGCTGCCGCGGACGATTTCGCCGGGTCGGACGCGGATGTTTCGGCCGGTACTGCTGCCGGATCGGCTGCGGGCGATTCCGCCGGAACGGCCACGGATGTTGCTGCGAAACCGGCGAAGGCCGAGTCCCGCACGCGGCCCGCTGGCTGGACCGGCGCCACGGGTTCCCCGACGAAGCTGCTGCTGCTGCGGCACGGGCAGACCGAGATGTCGGTGGACCGCCGCTACTCGGGGCGCGGCGACGTGCCGCTGACCGATCTCGGGCAGCGGCAGGCCGCGGCCGCGGCGAAACGCCTGGCCGGGATGGACGGCGTGCGCACCGAAGCGGGTGCGGCGCCGATCGTGGCCTCCCCGCTGACCCGCACCCGGCAGACCGCCGAGGCCGTGGCCGCGGCCACCGGCGGCGAGCCGTCGTACCTGGACGGCCTGCTGGAGACCGATTTCGGCGCGTGGGAAGGGCTGACGTTCTCGGAGGCCGCGGAGAAGTACGCCCAGCTGCACCGCCGCTGGCTCGGCGACTCCACCGTGGAACCGCCGGATGGCGAGAGCCTGGACGCCGCGTTCCGTCGGGTCACCGCGGCCCGCGACGAGATCCTGGACCGGCACGCGGGCAGCACGGTGATCGTGGTCAGCCACGTGACCCCGATCAAGGCGCTGCTGCGACTCGGTCTCGGCGTCGGCCCGGAGATCTTCTACCGGCTGCACCTGGACCTCGCGTCGCTGTCGATCGTCGAGTTCTACCCCGACGCGAACGCTTCGGTCCGCCTGGTCAACGACATCTCCCACCTGCCCTGACCCGGCGGCCGTTTCCGAGTGAACGGCCTGTTCGTCCAATCTAGCCGGACCAACGGTCCGTTCACTCCGGGAAGTTCGCCCTGGATCGAGCGGTGTGCGCGCGTGTCGGCCAGTGCCCGAACAGCGCGGGGTTCACTCCGGACTCCGTTGCCGCCGCGGCGAGGGGAGGTGCGGGCGTCTCGGGCGGGCCGGCTTCGAGGAGTCAACGGATCCGGTCGATCGGGCCGCTCGTTCTTCCGGCTAGTGCGCGGATGAGCCGACCTGTAAGCCGGATCCTGTTCCCGGGGGCCTTGCGGCCGTCCCGTTCGGCGGTCATCCATCTCGGCCTGCCGTCGCCGGCAGGCTCCAGCGGCCTACCCGCAGGCTCGGGCGGGCAGCCCTCGAGCACCTGCGCAGGCACCTCGCGGTGCCCTCTTGGCCTTGCTCCGGGTGGGGTTTACCGAGCCGTCCCGGTCACCCGGGACGCTGGTGGTCTCTTACACCACCTTTTCACCCTTACCCGGTCCGAATCGGGCCGGGCGGTCTGGTTTCTGTGGCACTTTCCCGCGGGTCACCCCGGGTTGCCGTTAGCAACCACCCTGCCCTGTGGAGTCCGGACTTTCCTCGACGCGGGTCGCGCCCGCGCCGCGACCGCCCGGTCGACTCATCCGCGCCGGTCCATTCTAGTCGCCGCCTCCCGGTACCCCGGCACCCAGCGTCCCGGCATCCAGCACCCCGGCGGCCGGCGTTCCCGGCACCCGGCGTTCCGATGCGCGGACGTCGTTGCCCGGGCCGCCGCGGCCGGTTCTACTGGCGCCATGACCGCCGCCGCGTTGACCCGTCGCCGCTACGTGGACTTCGCGCGCGTCAACGGTGCTCGTTGTTCTTCCTGCTGAACCCGTCGCGCCCGTGCACGCCGAGCAGGAAGTCCGGTCATGTCACCGATCATCACCGTCGTCGCCGCCGCACGTCCCGGTTCGAAGCTCGAAGAGCTGGCGCGGGTCAGCACCGAAGCGTTGCACGGCAACGGTTTCCGGCTGCGCGCCGTCCCGCTGCACCAGCTGCCGGAGTCCGCGCTGCTGGCGGGCGACACCGATGCGCCCGCGCTGCGCTGGACCCGGCGGCTGCTCACCGGCTCCGCAGGCGTCGTGTTGATCACGCCGTGCTACGAGGCGCCGATGAGCCGCCTGGTCCGCACCTGGCTGGAGCTGATGCCCCCGCTGCGGGGAACGGTGCAGGTCGTGGGCCTGGGCGCGACGCAGGCTCAAGCATCGGGGGTGGATTACGCCGCGCGGCGGCTCCTGCGCGAGCACGGTGCGCAGCGGATCGCGCCCGCGTGCTTCGTGCGCGACCGGTCGCTGGAGTCCACCGTGGACGGATGGAGCCTCGGCGGGGCGGCGCAGGAGCACCTCGCTGCCGCCCTCGGTGTGTTCCGGGAGGAACTCGCGTCCGCGGCGTGATTTCCGCGGGGTGGCGCCACGGCTGGTGGTCCTCGAAGGGCGGATCGGGCGAAACCGGCGCCGCCTTAGCCGTCCTGTGTGGACGTTCAACGGCGCCGTCCGGCGGTGTTCGACCGCTCCCGCGTTCCGCCCACCGGGAGCCCGCTGGTCACCGCCCGTGCCGCGACCTGCGCGGCAGCGTGGCGGGCCGGAACGCTACGCTGGATGCAGTCAAGATCACTGCCGGACGGGTCCCGGAAGGGGGCCGCAGGCGGTGGTCCGGCACGGCGGCGTGGTGTGCGCAATTCCACTGACCGGCCGTTTCGTGCACGGTGCGTGTGGAAGGGATTCGCAACAGGGTGAACGAGCAGGGATTCGCGATCCGGCACCGCGACCGGCCTCGCCCTTACCCGCCCGCTGCTCCGAACGAGCCAACCCCGAATGGACCAGCGGAGTGGTGATCCGCGGTCCGGGATGCCGAGCCCGCCCGGCCGAACACTACTGCTGGTGACCATGTCATGTTCTACTCGTACCGGCGTGCCGGGAAGATCCGGCGGGCCGCAGCACCTACCCGACGACCCTTCACGCACTCAGGGGTAACAAGATGACCGCCATGCCGCTGGAAACGTTGGCGCACGTGCAAGCTGCGATGGATCCGCTGGCGCAGCAGACAGGTCTCGGCACAGAAGGCATCCGCGGGTGGATCATCAACAATCTGTTGCCGCTGCTGCTGCTGACCGTTGCGCTGCTGCTGCTGTGGCTCGGCGGCGGCAAGGGCGACAACGCCGGAGTGATGCGCCGCGTCGTCGGCGTCTTCGTCGCGCTGGCGCTGATCGGCTTCGCGGTCACCGGGGCGGGCGTGGACATCGGCACCTTCATCGCCGGCCTGTTCAGCACCAGCGGGTGATCGGCCGTGCGGATCCGCACCGACGACGAGGTCTACCGGGTCGACGCCGTCTGGCTCGGCCCGCCGAAGGCGACCTTCCCGTGGCGAGCCCGCTACGTGGCATGGGGCGTGGGAACCGTGGTGTTCCTGGCCGTGCTCGCGGTGGAACGCCGGATGAACATCGGCTTCGGGTTCTTCTCCACCGCGTGGGCGGTGATCATCACGATCGTGGTTACGCGGATCGTGTGTTCCCGGATCACCCACGAACGGCCGCTAGGGGCGGTGCTGACCATGTGGTTGCGTGAGCTGACCGCGCCACGGGAGAGCACCGCGGGACGCGGCGGGGCGGCAGGCGCGGCCAAGCTGCGGGTGCGCGCCGAACGTCCCAGGCCCAAGCCCAAGCAGACCAGCAAGCGCACCGGCCCGGCCGAGCAGCAGGGCGCGGCCGGGCGGGGCGGGCGGCCCGCCCGATCCCAGCGCAGCACCGGGACGGGGCAGCAGCCCGTCCGCCGCCCCAGGAGGTCCGCGGGCCAAGGCAGGCCCACCCGCGGGCGAGCGCGTAGCAAGGAGGTTCGCGGTGTTCGGTCGCCGTCGCGGCGGTGAGCGCCAGGCTCAGGTTCCCGGCACGCCCCAGCGCGCCCGCGGCGCGGGGGCGAAGGGCGCCGGATCGAAGGGCAAGCGCAAGGACCGCAGGCTGCCCGACGAGCAGAGCCTGCCCAGCTACACGCCGTCGATCGCCGCCCGCTCCATCGACGGGCACCTGCTGCGCACCGGGCAGGACGTGTTCGCCTGGTACCGGTTGTCCTCGCAGCGCTGGTCGTTCCGCTCGGACTCGCAGCGCCAGGACCTGATCGCGGCGATCGCCGGGCAGTACGCGGAGCTGCAGGGCCGCTGGATGCACCTGCGGGTCACCAGCCGCCCGTACCCGATCCGGATGTGGGCCGAGGCGCACGTGCACAACGCCCGCGGTGCGCTGCCGGACAGCCCGGGTGCGCTGAGCTTCGACGACTACATGGTCGGCGAGCAGCAGCAGCTGATGGGCCGGTCGATGGCGGAGAAGGAGGTCTACCTCGGCGTCCAGGTGCAGACCCGCAACGTGGTGGACCGCGCGGTCGAGCGCGCCGCGCCGCTGCTGCGCAGGGTGTTCCCGGAGGCCGTGGACGCCGAACTCGTCGCCCTGGACAGCGAGATCGAGCACCTGGACCAGGTGATCGGATCCGCCGGGCTGGACGGCCGCCCGGTCACCGCCGAGGAGATGTCCTGGCTGATGCACCGGTCCTGCTCGCTGGGCCTGCCCGCGCCGCGCAACATGCCCGCGGTGCCCGGCGCGGCGTGGGAGCCCGAGGACCTGGCCTCGTTCACCGATGCGGCCGACCTGCACCAGGAGCCGTACGCGCCGACCGCCACGGTGCGCGGCCGCACCGGCTCCAACGCCGGTGTCAGCAGGCACGTCGCGGTGCTGACCGTGGGCCAGACGCACGGCCTGCAGGTCCCGGAGGTCGACGACCCGTGGTTGCAGCACTCCGACCGGCTGCCCGCCCCGGTGGAGTGGTCCGCGCGGATTTACGTGCGCCGCCCGGAGGACGTCGGCGGCGAGCTGCAGCGCCAGATGAACAAGGTGCGCTCGCAGGTTCGCCACTACACCGAGGAACACGGCCTGGAGCCGCCGACCTCGCTGTCCCGCCAGGCGGGCCGGGTGCTGGAGATCGACGACGAGATGACCACCGGTTTCACCGCGCTCGCCACCCGCGTGCGCTCGTGGTGGCGGCTGGCGGTCTCCGGCCCGACCGAGCGCGACGCGCTCAAGCTGGCCCAGCAGATCCTGGACCTGTACAAGCCGAAGGTCGCCATCGAGCACCCCGAGGCGCAGTACGCGATGGCCCGCGAGTTCATCCCGGGCGAGCAGCTGGCCTCCGGCGCCTACCTGCGCCGCGGTTCGGTGGTGTGGGCGGCCGCGGCGGTGCCGCAGGCGACCGCGGAGGTCGGTGACCGGCGCGGCGTGATGCTCGGGGAGACCTGCACCGCGACTCGGCGGCCGGTGGCGTGGGACCCGTGGATGGCGCAGGAGATCCGCGACGCATCCGGGCTCACGGCCATGGTCGCCGGACTCGGTGGCGGCAAGTCGTTCCTCGGCGGCGGACTCGTCTACAAGACGTTGCGCGCCGGGGCGCACTGGACGCTGCTGGACCCGTCCGGGCCGCTGGCGGAACTGTGCAAGTTGCCCGAGCTGCGGCCGTACGCGCGCCCGATCAACCTGCTCAACGCCCAGCCGGGCATCCTCAACCCGTACCGGGTGGTGGCCGAGCCGCAGCTGGATCACTTCGTCGACGAGGAAGACCCCGAGCGCGGCTGGCGGCGCGAACGCGCGCTCGCCGCGGCGACCCGGCGGCGCCTGGTGCTGGACGTGCTCACCGGGCTGCTGCCCTACGAGGTGGCGCGGCTGCCGCAGACCAGGATCGTGCTGCTGCGCGCGGTGCGGGCGGTCGGCGGCCGCCCGGACGCGCACCCCGGCATGGTCTTCGAGGCGCTGCGCCGGGACGCGTCCGAACACCACGAGCACGCCGTGGTGGTGGCCGACTTCCTGGACGAGCTCCGCGAGCGGATGTCGCTGCTGATCCCGGAGGCGGACGCCGACCCGTACTCGGAGACCCGCGAGGACCGGCTCACCGTGCTGACCATGGCCGGGCTGACCCTGCCGAAGGACGGCGTCGGGCGCGAGCACTGGACCGACGCCGAAGCGCTCGGCGTGGAGATGCTGAACCTGGCGGCGTGGCTGACCCAGCGCTCGGTCTACGAGCGGCCGAAGAACGAGCGCAAGGGCGTCTGGATCGACGAGGCGTTCTTCCTGTCCGAGGTGCCGACCGGGCGGGTGCTGATGAACCGCTTCGCCCGCGACTCCCGCAAGTGGAACGTGCGGGTGCTGCTGTCCAGCCAGATCCCCGCGGACTTCCTGCGGATCCAGGGCTTCGTGTCCCTTTTGGACTCGGTGTTCGTGGGCAGGCTGGACGACGAGCAGGCCCAGGCCGACGCGCTGCGGCTGCTGAAGGTGCCGGTCGACGCGGGCTACGAGCAGGTGGTCTCGGCGCTGGGCCGCAGGCCGGGGCCGGCGCGCAACAACAGCGAGCGGGACCGCTCGCCGCGCCAGTTCATCTTCGGCGACGGCGCGGGCGGGGTGGAGCGCATCCGCATCGACTTCGGCGGCCCGCACCTGGAGCACCTGCGCAACGCGCTGGACACCACGCCGGTCGGCGAGGACGAGAGCTCCGAGCGGCTGTCGCTGCCCGGCGGCGAGGGTGCGGCGAACTCGGACAGGCCACCGCCACCGTCCGCGCCGCCCGAGGACGACTACGACGAAGAGCTCGAAGGCTTCGACGAGCTCGAACTGGAAACCGTCGGCATCGGGCAGGGTGAACAGCACGGCAACGGCACCGACCCGCAGCAGCGGTCCGGTCGAGGCGGAGAAGAGCAGCGGTGAGTTCGCTGGTCGCGCCCACGATCATGGCGGCGCTGATCGTGGCCGTGGCGCTGCTCGTCCGCCGCCGCACCCGCGGTCGCGCGAGCCGGTCGACGCTGCTGGTGCTGGCCGTGCTGGTCGGCATCCAGGCGCTGATCGGCGCACCCGCCTCCGCGCAGGGCTTCGACTGCAAGGAGGCGCCGAACCCGGAGCGGCCGGGGTCCGGGATGGTCGGCGAGCTCGACCGGGCGCCGTTGGGCGTGGGCACGCCCGGCAGCGCCTACGACGAGGTCGGTTACGCCGGTCTAGTGTGGAACACCTACGACCTCGGTTGTGGTCCGCAGGGCGTGACCAACCCGAACGCGCTGGTGGACACCTGGCTCGGCAACGAGCTGTTCAACCTCGCCAAGAACGTCGTCGGCATCACCAACGGGCTGCACTACTCGCTGCTCGGGACCGGGCTGGTCGCTCCGCTGGACGACCTGATCTCCACCGGCACCGTGGCGCTCTACGACAGCGTCTTCACGCCGTGGTTCGGGGTCGCCGCGCTGATCCTGGCGGTGCTGCTGTTCCGCTACATCTGGCAGGGCGACCTGGCCACGATCGGCAAGCGCACGATGTGGGCGCTCGCGGGGCTGTGGCTGGCTTCGGCGACCTACTTGACGCCGTTGCTCTACACCCACGCCCTGGACGAGGTCGTGATCAAGGGAACTTCGGCGGTGCAGGCCGGGTTCCTGCAGAACGTCGGCGTCGATCGGGTCAACGCGCTGCCGACGCTGCTGCACGACCAGGTCGTCTACCAGAACTGGCTGCGCGGCGAGTTCGGTGATCCGGAGGGGCCGCAGGCCCAGCAGCTCGGCCGGGAACTGCTGCGCGCGCAAGCCTGGACCAAGCAAGAGGTCCGGGCCGGATTGGACGCCGGTTCACCGGAGCCGAAGAAGCAGGCGTTCGAGAACGTCGCGGGCCGGATGGGCAGCGCCTACGGCACCTTCCAAGGGGTGGAGGGCAGCCGCGTCGGCGCGTCGGTGCTCGCGCTGCTGCAGAGCTTCGCGTTCGCCTCGTTCCAGTTGATCGCGAAGGTCGCGATCCTGCTGGCGCAGGTGCTGCTGCGGGTGATCGTGCTGGCCGGTCCGCTGATCGGCCTGGTGGCGCTGCTCAACCAGCAGATCCTGCGGGCGGTCGGCCGGGTCGCGGGCGCGGCGATGCTCAACGTGCTGGTGATCTCCGCGATGGCCGGGCTGCACACCTGGGTGCTGGCGTGGATCTTCAACCCGCTGCGCGGATTCCAGCCGCTGGCGCAGATCCTGCTGGCCGGGCTGGTGACGGTCGTGTTCCTGATGGTCGGCAAACCGGTGCAGCGGATGGGCCAGATGGTGCAGCTCTCGATCGGCGGCTCCGGCGGCGTCGCGCAGGCTTCCCGCGGCGTGTTCTCCCGGTTCCGCGGCCGTTCCGGCAGGCGCGACGATCCGAGCGGGGATTTCTGGGACCAGGTGCGGGAATCCGATCCGGACGCGCCGCCGCCGGACCCGGCCGCGCAGCGCGGCAGGCGCCAGGGCAGGCCGGAGGCCGAGCACCAGTCGGTTTCGGCGACCGCGCAACGCCTGGACCAGCAGGGTTCCCCGTGGACCGCGCTGCCGGGTGCCTCTGCCGCGACCGGGGGCGGCTCCTCCGGTCAGGCGTTGCCCGCGTCCGGACCGGCGGCGCCACGCCGGCCGGGTGGCGCCGCGGCGCTGCCGGAAGGCCGGGTCAGCCGGGTCGTGGACACCGCACCGGTGGCCGATGCCTCGTGGGACCGGCGCCACGACGAGGATCCGGTGCTAGTTCCGTCCCGTGTGGACAGCGGGGTGACTCCGGTGGTGCCGGAGCCCGCGACGTCGCGGCGGTCCGACATGGAAGTGGTCTCCGGCAGGTCGATGCACGTGGTGTACCGGCCATCGCGCGGCCTGGAGGTCGCCGATGAGGATTGAGCAGCAACGACCCGGGCGGGCGCGCACCCGCCCGGTGGTGTGAAGGGGAACGCGCGATGCCGATCCGAACGCACCGCGGGCGCGCCGCGGTCTACCGGAGGCTGTGGGGCTGGCCGCTGCGCTCGCCGAAGCACCTGGTGGGCACCGTGATCGTGCTGGCGGCGCTGGCCACGACCATCGGGATCCTGCTGCCCGATCCGCTGCCGGTGAGCCGCACCCCGCGGCCGGACACGACGGGCCAGCGCCAGGAAGTCCCGGCCGCGCCGAGCACGCCGGTCGCCGCACCGCCGACGTTCCGGGTGCCGAACACTCCCGCCCCGCCCGCGCCGCCGAGCCCGCAGGGCTTATCGGTGGTCGAGGCGTGGGGCAAGCAGTGGGTGAACCACCCGCCGGGCACGGCCGCGCCGGAGTGGGTGCAGCGCCTCGCGCCGTACACCACCGAAGAGTTCATCACCGAGATGGCCACGATCGACCCGGCGAACGTGCCCGCCACGGCGGTGACCGGCCCGCCCGCCGCGCAGCGTTCCACCGCGAACTCGATGGACGTGCGGCTGCCCACCGACGGCGGGGACGTCCAGGTAGAAGTGATCAACACACCGCAGGGATGGCGCGTCTCCGGCTACGACAAGGTGAGCTGACATGCGAAAACTCCTGGTGGCGATCGTCGTGCTGGCCGGTTTCGCCGGGCTGGTCGGGGTCGGTGCGCTCAGCGTGCTGCTCACGGCCGGGCGCGGCGCGCAGAGCTGGGGGGATTGCAGCGCGAGCCTCGGCCCGTGGGGCGACGGCAAGGGGCGCGGTGAGCGCGACGCCGCCGCGCTGCAGCAGGAGTCGGTCGGCATCGCGCAGCGCATCATCGAGATCGGCCAGCAGCGCGGCATGTCGCCGCGGGCCATGCAGATCGCCATCCAGGCGGGCAAGACCGAGTCGAACCTGGCGAACCTGACCCACGGCGACCGGGATTCGCTGGGCATCTTCCAGATGCGGCCGTCGATGGGCTGGGGCAGCGTCGCCCAGATCACCGACGTGAACTACCAGATCAACAAGTTCTACGACACATTGCTGGAGGTGCCGGGCTGGGAGGAGATGCGGCCCGGCGCCGCGGCCCAGCGGGTGGAGCGATCCGCCTACCCGATGCGCTACCACCAGTGGGAGCCGATGGCCGCGCACCTGGTCAGCACCAAGGGCCAGGTTCCCGGGTTCAGCGGTTGCGAGGACATGGCCTCGTCGAACGTGCTGGCCGGCAAGGCGATCGACTACGCCGACGACCAGGTCGGCAAGCCGTACGTGTGGGGCGCGGCCGGACCGACGGCGTTCGACTGCTCGGGGCTGACCCAGATGGCCTGGAAAGCGTCCGGTGTGGACATTCCGAAGTATTCGCAGTCCCAGTACACCCAGGGCGGCGCGCACATCGCGCTGGAGCAGGCGCAGCCGGGGGACCTGGTGTTCTGGGGCCACGGCCGGGAACCCGCGGCGATCCACCACGTGGCGCTCTACTTGGGCAACAACGAGGTGCTGCACGCGCCGCAGCCCGGTGAGTCGGTGGAGCGGACGAAGATGTGGGACGGCGGCGAGCTGCTTCCGACGGTGGTGCGCCCGGCCGCGGACACCCCCGCGCAGGCGGCCGGTTGATACCGACACGGGTGGTTCGGACCGGCTGATCGCGATCGCCAGGTGTGGCAACCTTGATCCGGGGCCGCGCCCCACGGCGTCCTACACCGGGAGGAAGCATGTTCACCCCTGACCCCATTCCGCGGCGTTCCGCACCCCCGGCCTCGAGCACGCCCCTGGGTGACTACTTGTCCCGGTCCGGGCACGGGGTCGACGGCAACTACGCGGTGCTGCCGCGTTCGCTGGCGGAGTCGATGCCGTTGCCGTGGCAGCAGCACATGCGCCACCTGCTGGCGGAGCTGCACCAGGCGTTCGGGCACCTGCAGTGGCCGGTGTACCGGGTGGTTCCCTCGCGCTACGAGCGGCTCTCGGACTTGGACGACGACCAGCTGGCCGAGGTCGGCTGCACCGTGGAGGTCGGTGACGACGGGGAGCTGGAGTACCGGATGCGCGACGGCAGGCGCGTCGACGACCCGGCCAACCACCACGTCCTGGTGTCCTGCCTCGACCCGATCCCGGGCAGGCCGCCGGGCGGATCGCAGCCGGCCCCGGGCGCCCCACCGCCTCCGGCGTGGTGATCGGCGCCCGATCGCTCGAGACGCGATGCGGCTCGGCGCGCTCAAGGCGTGACACGTGACGGCCCCGCGTGCGAGGCTCGGACCATGGCCGCCAAAGGTTGGTACTTCTGCCTGAAGCACCAGCAGGTCGAGCCCACCGCGGGATGCCGCGCAGCCGACCGGCTGGGGCCGTATGCCGACCGCGAGTCCGCCGAGCACGCCCTGGAGATAGCCCGGGAGCGCACGAAAGCCGCGGACGATGCCGAGCGCCGCTGGTCCGAGGGCGAGGACTGAGCCGCGATGGCGACGGCACAGGTTCCACGTGGTGGTACCGATGTCGTCGCCGGTCCGCCGGGCCGCACCCCGCGCCAGCGCCGTTCGCCCGATCGCGATTTCGCCGCCGTTCGCGCGGATTTCGGTTTGCCGGTGGAGTTCCCGGCAGCCGTGCTCAGCGAGGTGGAGCGCACCGTCGCCCAGCCGGAATCGACGGGTGAGCGCTTCGACGCCACGGACCTGCCGCTGGTGACGGTGGATCCGCCCGGGGCGAAGGACTTGGATCAGGCGGTGTTGCTGCGCCGTCGCCGCGGCGGGTTCCGGATCCATTACGCGATCGCGGACGTCGCCGCCTACCTGCCGGCCGGGGGAGCGCTGGACGCCGAGGTGCGGCGCCGGGGTCAGACGCTGTACCTGCCGGACGGCAACGTGCCGCTGCATCCGACGCTGCTGTCCGAAGGGGCCGCGAGCTTGCTCCCGGACCAGGTGCGCCCGGCTGCGCTCTGGACGATCGACCTGGACTCCGATGGCGTCGCGCAGCGGTGGGACGTGCGCCGCGCGCTGGTGCGCTCGGTGGCGCAGCTGGACTACGAGGGCGTGCAGCGGTCGCTGCGGGCCGGCCGCGCGCACCCGTCGATCGAGCTGTTGCCGCAGGTCGGCAAGCTGCGCCGCGCGCAGGCGTTAGCGCGCGGCGCGATCGAGCTGGGCGTGCCGGAGCAGCAGGTCGAGGCGGACAGCACCGGCGGCTGGCGGCTGGCGCTGCGGCCGCGGCTGGTGGTCGAGGAGTGGAACGCGGAGATCTCGCTGCTCACCGGCATGTGCGCGGCGGAGATGATGCTCGGTTCCGGCCTCGGCATCCTGCGCACGGTGCCCGACCCGGAGCCCGCGACGGTGGCTGCGCTGCGCCGCTCGGCGGCCGAGCTGGGCGTGGAGTGGCCGGAGGATCTGCCGCCCGCGGAGGCGCTGGCCGGGCTGGACCCGGTGCGTCCCGAGGCGCTGGCGGTGCACGTGGCCGCGACCCGGCTGCTGCGCGGTGCCGGTTACACCTCGTTCGAGCGCGGCGCACCGTCGAAACCGCGGCACGCCGGCATCGGAGCTCCTTACGCGCACGTCACCGCCCCGCTGCGGCGCCTGGTCGACCGCTACGGCGCGGAGGTCTGCCTCGCGGTCGACGCGGGCCGCGAGGTTCCGGAGTGGGTGCGTACGGCGCTGACCGCGCTGCCTTCGGCGATGGGCACTTCGGACCGGGTCGCCACCCAGGTGGACCGCGCGTGCCTGGCCCAGGCGCAGGCGTGGGCGTTGTCCGGCCGGGTCGGCGCTGTGTTCCCGGCGACGGTGCTGCGCAGCGGTTCCGGTGATGCCGAGGTGTTCGTGCCGGATCCGCCGGTGATCGCGCGTTGCACGGGCGACGGGCTCGCGGAGGGCAAGCGGGTGCGGGTGCGCCTCACCGACGCCGATCCGGTGCGCCGCTCGGTCGCCTTCTCCGCGGCCTGAACCCTTCCCCGGAAGCCCCGCGTTGGTCGCGAAGTCCCGGCTCACACTGCTGAAAGTCGCACTGCCCGATCTTGCGGCGGGCCTGCGGCTCAGGGTTCGAGTCGCCCGGCGTACATCGCGGCGAGCTGATCGGTTCGGTCCGCAGGCCAGCAGCGAGCCGTGCCGTTCAGCGTCGCGAAGAGCAATTCGAGGTGCGTTTGCCACGCCGCGAGGGCGGTGGGGACGAGCTCGGCCGATTCGGCGGGCAGCGCCTGGGTGACCACGAGGCGGCAGCCGAGCGGCTGCTGGCGGTTCAGTTCGAAGCGCACGTGGCCTGCCGTGGATCCACCCCGGATCCACACGTATTCGAGGGCGTGCGGTGCATCGGATGTCGTGACCGCACCGGCGTCGAAGTAGCCGTGCGTGAACCGGAGCGGGGGTACCTCGCCGGTGACCGGCTGGCGGCCGTCGATCAACACCGCCCACACCTGTTCGACCGACTGCGTCAGATCGCGCTCGAAGCGCACGAGGTACCCATCTCTTGCATCGCGGAGTTCGCCCTCACCCAGGCCGAACTCCTCGACGTAGCGCTCGGCGCGGTCGAGGAACCAGGCATCGTCCGGTTGGGGTGCAGGACCGCCATCCAGCCGTGCCGCCAGGAACGCGAGGCAGATGTCCCACCCCGGTCCGGTGCGCGCCACGGACGGCCGGTCGTTGGTGGTGTCCGTACCGCCCATGGTGTAGGTGAACACGAGCCGACATCCCGCACCGTCCGCGATGATCTCGAAGCACAGCACGTCGTCGACCCAGCGGAACGCGAAGACCTTCGGTGGGTCGAACTCGAGGACCTCGCCGTGCGCGTACTGCCCGCCACCGTCCAGCGCGTCGTCGCCGAAGCTGAACCGCATCGCTGCGCCGATCGCCGGTTCGGATTCGATGTTCGCCGGGAACCAGTGCGCCAGCTCGGCGGGGTCGGTGACGGCTTTCCAGACCTTCTCCGGCGGGTGGGCGAGTTCGCGTTCGAACCGCAGCACCGGCCGCCCGTCGACGGTGCGCAGGTTTCCGAGATGGTGCTCCATCTGTCCGGCCTCCTCGAGAAGTTCGCGCTGGTGGCGCCTCGGTGCTCAGTCCGTCGGGTCGGTGTCGGCCATCGTTTCCAGGTGTCGTTCGAGCGCGTCGAGGCGGTCCTCCCAGAGCTCGCGGTACGGGTTCAGCCACCGGTCGACTTCCGCGAGCGGTTCGGGTCGCAGTTCGTACCACCGGCGCTGGCCGTCCTGGCGGACCCGCACCAGACCGGCCTCGCGCAGCATCCGGAGGTGCTTGGACGTCCCGGGCTGGGTCAAGCCGGTTTGTTCGGTGAGGTCGCCGACCAGCCGCGGCCGTTCGAGCAGCAGGTCGAGGATTCGTCGGCGGTGAGGTTCCGCGAGCACCTCGAACGGGCTGGTCATGGGGTCAATATAACCAAACCGGTATATGACTGCAAGGGCATATGAACGTTGCGAGCGCCGGGGCAGTTGATCTTTCCGGCGGTGCGGATGGGACATTCATCCGCACCGGATCAGCGGCCCGCCGATGTGCGGTTCAGTGTCGCGAAGCACAGCGGGCCGCTCTGGCGCTGCCGCGCCGGGGTGCGGATGGTGGGAGTGCAGCGTTGCGAGTTGATGACGAGGAGGCCCGTCGTGGCTGAGGAGTTGACCATCGGGGTGCTCGGCGGCACCGGCGCGCAGGGCAAGGGCCTGGCGATCCGCTGGGCGAGCGAGGGCAGGCGGGTCGTCATCGGTTCCCGCAAGGCGGAGCGGGCGCAGGAGGCCGCCGCGGAGATCGCCGAGACCTCCGGCGGTTCGGTGACCGGTGCGGACAACGCGACCTGCGCCGCCGACGCGGACATCGTCATCGCGGCGCTGCCGTGGGACGGCCACGAGGACACGCTGCGGTCGGTGCGGGAGCAGCTCGCTGGCAAGATCGTCGTCGATTGCGCGAACCCGCTCGGTTTCGATAAGAAGGGGCCGTACGCGCTGGACGTGCCCGAGGGCTCCGCTGCCCAGCAGGCGGAGGCGCTGCTGCCGGACTCGCGGGTCACCGCGGCGTTCCACCACGTTTCGGCGGTGACCCTGGCGGACCTGTCGGTCACGCATGTCGACCTGGACGTGCTGGTGCTCGGCGACGACCGGGAGGCGACCGACGTGGTGCGCGGTCTCGCGGACGCGATCCCCGGAGTGCGCGGCATCTACGGCGGCCGGTTGCGCAACGCGCGCCAGGTGGAGGCGCTGACCGCCAACATCATCGCGATCAACCGCCGCTACAAGGCGCACGCCGGGCTGCGCATCACCGACGTGTGAGCCGCGGCAGCCGCCGGGCATCCTGCGGCCGGGAGGTGGTGGACATGGCCAAGAAGGTCGAGCAGTTGCCCGCGGAGGCCGATCGCTGGACCGACGACGAGCGGGAACGCGCCGAGCAGCTGCTCGACGGCCACGCGGTCGTGGTCAACGTCCGCAAGAGCGGCCCGCACAAGCACCTGGTGCCTTGGTTGCAGGACGAGGACCTGCTCAGCTACGTCGGCCATTCCGGCAACCGGCATTCCTGGCCCGCTTCGGACTTCGCCAGCCCGTTCATCAAGGAGGCGAAGTCGGACCGCGAGGCGATGGTGCGCCACTACGACCAGTGGCTGGACGAACAGCCGAACCTGCTCGAGCGCATCCGCAAGGGCGAACTCTCCGGCCGCGCCCTCGGCTGCTGGTGCGCCCCCAAGCCCTGCCACGCCGACGTCCTGGCCCACCGCGCCGGCTGATCCTTCTTCCGGACTGAACGGCCTGTTGGTCCAATCCATTCGGACCAACGGTTCGCTGCGCAGGCGACCGCTCCCGGCGGATGACGTCCGCGCGTGTCGGGCCAACCCCGGCGGTTCCGGGTGAGCGGAACCTTCGCCTGATCTATCGGGACGAACGGTCCGTTCGCTCGGTACGTCCCCTCCGGGGAGTGGGAAAGGTCGTCGCGAAGCGGGGTCGGCTCCTAGGCTGGCGGTATGGCGACCGCGCAGTTCGGCAGTGAAACCTCCCGCGGCGGCGCGTGGGTGCGGCAGGCGAACCGGTTCACCGACCGCATCACCGCCGACGGCTCCTCCGGCAGGCCGGTGCAACCGGGCCGCTATCGGCTGATCGTGAGCCTGGCGTGCCCGTGGGCGCACCGCTCGGTGATCGTGCGCAGGCTGCTCGGCCTGCAGGACGCGATCTCGCTCGGCGTCGTCGATCCGCTGCGCGACGAGCGCGGCTGGCGATTCACCCTCGATCCGCAGGGCCGCGACCCGGTCACCGGCCTGTCGTTCCTGTCCGAGGCGTACCTGGCGACCGACCCCGAGTTCAGCGGCCGCTACACCGTGCCGGCGATCGTCGACGTCGAATCCGGGCAGGTGGTCACCAACGACTACCCGCAGATCACGCTGGACTTCGCCACCGAGTGGGCCGAGCTGCACCGGCCCGGCGCTCCGGACCTCTACCCCGCGCACCTGCGCACGGAGATCGACGAGATCAACGCGGCGGTGTACCAGGACGTGAACAACGGCGTCTACCGCTGCGGTTTCGCCACTTCGCAGCAGGCGTACGAGGAAGCTTTCGAGAAGCTGTTCAACCGCCTCGACGAGCTGTCCGACCGCCTGCAGAACCGCCGCTACCTGGTCGGCGAGCACATCACCGAGGCCGACGTGCGGCTGTTCACCACGCTGGTCCGCTTCGACGCCGTCTACCACGGGCACTTCAAGTGCAACCGGCACAAGCTCACCGAGCTTCCGGTGCTGTGGGCCTACGCGCGCGACCTGTTCCAGACGCCCGGGTTCGGCGAGACCGTGGACTTCGAGCACATCAAGCGGCACTACTACGGCACGCACGCGCAGATCAACCCGACCGGCATCATCCCCGCGGGCCCGGACCTGTCCGGCTGGCACACCCCGCACGGGCGCGAAGCCCTCGGCGGCTCGCCCTTCGGCTGATCACGGCAGCGCCGCGGGCGTCGCGGTGCTCGCGTGGCGCGTTCGGCGTGCACGGCTGGAAGTTCGTCCTCGCCGCTGCACGAACGAGCAGCGGACCCGCACTTGGATCACGTCCTCGCGGGGTGGCTATGATTACGTACCGCATGTTTTCGATCACGCTGCGGAATCGTGCGATAGCGGCCACGTGCGTTGCCACATGTCCCCGGAAGGCTGATCTTCGAGATGGGCAGAACCCGCGCCACCCTCGAGCGCCGGCAGCTCGGCGCCGAACTCCGCAGGCTCCGCGAAGCCGCCGAGAAGCAGCAGCAGGAGGTCGCGCGCGTCCTCGAATGCGACGTGAGCCAGGTCAGCCGCGTGGAAAGCGGCGACCGCTCGTTCAAGGTCCGCGAGATCGAAGCGCTGCTGGACCTCTACAGGGTGCCCGCCGCCGAGCGCGCGCAGATCACCGCGCTCGCCAGGATCGCGCGGCAGCGCCAGCCGCGCCGGATGTACTCCGATGCGATGCCCGGCGCGTTCCGGCGCCTCAGCGACCACGAACAGGACGCGACCGAGATCCTGTGCTCCGAGGGCGAACTCATCCCGGGGCTGTTGCAGACCGAGGATTATGCGCGAGCGGTGGTCGAGTTCGGCAAGCCGAGTGCTTTCAAACCGCACCAGGACGACGTCGAAGCCCGCGTCCAGTTCCGGATGGAGCGCAGCGAACTTCTCGCCAAGGCCGAACCGCCGCGGATGTGGTTCGTGATCGGCGAGGCGGCTCTGCGTCGCCCGGTCGGCGGAGAATCCGTACTCCGCGGCCAGCTCGCGCACCTGCTGGATTTGATCGAAGGGCACTCGCACGTCTTCGTGCAGGTTGCGCCATTGGCAGCAACGGACCATCCGCTGCTCGGATGCAATATCGAGATTCTTCGTTTCGGCGGGGTTGCCGCTGATGTCGCGCACCAGTCAACCTTCCTCGGAGGCGGCGCCTATCTCGTCGACGCTTCGGACGTGGACATGTGCTCGCACGCATTCGAAAAGCTGCGTGCCGTCGCGCTCGGCCTCGACGAATCTCGCGCCTTCGTCGCCCGGCAGGCAGAGGAGTTGGCAGATGCCCGCGTATGAGCGTGTGCAGGGCTGGTTCAAGAGCAGCTACAGCGGCACCTACAACAACAGCTGCGTGGAAGCTCGCCGCACCCCGCGCGGCATGGACGTCCGCGATTCCAAGGATCCGTCCGGCCCGCGGCTGAGCTTCGATTCCGCCGCATGGCGGCACTTTCTGGACCGGTTCATGCGCTGAGCCGGTCCGGATGTCCGATAGCGTGCCCACCGGCCGCGCCGCGGCCGGAGGGGAGGTGCGCCATGGGTTGGCGGAAAGCCGTTTTCGGCGCGGTGCTGAGCGCGGTGCTCGCGGTCGGCGGATGCAGTGTCCCGGCGGGCGGGCGCCCGGCGGGCGGGCGCGAGGACGCGGCGCCGCCGGAAAACGCAGCGGGCCAACCGAACGATGCAACAGGGCAACCGGACGTTGCAACGGTGCAGCCGAACGGCCCCACTGCGGGAAATCCCGCTCCGTCCAGATTGGACGAAGTGATCCGCCGCGGGGAGCTGCGGGTGTGCAGCACCGGCGACTACCGGCCCTTCACCTACCGCGCCCCGGACGGCACGTGGAGCGGTATCGACATCGACATGTCGCGCGACTTGGCGCAAGAACTGGGTGTGCGCGCAACTATTGTGCCGACAACTTGGTCCGGTCTGAGTCGCGATTTCCAGCAGAACTGCGACATCGCCGCGGGCGGCGTGTCGGTGACCCTGAAGCGGGCGCGGGAGGCGTTCTTCAGCGAGCCCTACCTCGTCGACGGCAAGGCGCCGATCACGTTGTGCGCCAACGCATCCAGGTTCGGCGCGCTGGAGCGGATCGACCGGCCGGGTGTCCGCGCCGTGGTCAATCCCGGCGGCACCAACGAACAGTTCGCGCGGAAACATCTGCACCGCGCCGAGATCCGGCTGAACCCGGACAACAACCGGATCTTCGACGACATCCGCAGCGGCCGCGCCGATGTCATGCTCACCGACGCGACCGAGACGAAATGGCAGGCCAAGCAGCATCCGGAACTGTGCGCGGTGCACCCGGAGCGGCCGCTGAGCTTCAGCGAGAAGGCGTATCTGCTGCCGCGCGGCGACGTGGTCTTCCAGCAATTCGTGAACCAATGGCTGCACCTGCGCACGCACGACGGAACCTACGACCGCATCACCACGCCCTGGATCGGATGACCACCCGGTAACGATCCGCCAACCGAACCGTCCACATGGCACAACAATCTTCGGAACGCTCGCCGGCACACCTAGAATCACCCGCCGGTGTTCCCGCAGATCCGTTATTGAGTAGCATCGGCGAACCCGAGGGGTTGCCCGCGTGGTTCCGCTGTGGACGGTGCGCCGGAACAGGGGTCAGCCGGCTGACACCACCCACGCCCGGAACCCCTCGGCGCACCGCTAGCGCCAGCGGTGCGCCGGCCAGAGCCACCGACCGCGACGAGGACCTGATTCGATGTCCCCAACCACCCCCACCCAATCCGCGGCGAAACGCCGACATGCGGCTCGAACGCTGCTGGTAGTGCTGGTCTCCGCGGTCGTCACCGCCGGACTGTGCACCTGGGCCGCGTTAGCCGTGCCCGACTCGGCGAGCGTGCTGGTCGCGTGGAGCACCGGCGTCGCCGCCGTGCTGCTGACCGCCGCCGCCGGGCTCGCCGCATGGGGCCTGCAGACGGCTTCCTACTACCGCACCCGGGCCGAGAAGGCCGACGGTGCCGCGGGCAAGCTCGCCGACGAAACGCTGCCCGCGCTGGTCACCCGGCTCCGGTCCGGGTCCTCTGTGGACACTGCGCTCGCGGAGATCGAACACCCGCGCAATCCCGCCTTCCAGCGCATCCTGCGCACCCTCGGCCAGGAGATCGGGCACGGTGAACGCGCCCGTGCCGCGGCCATGCTCGCCTGCGCGAACGCCGCGGGCCGGATGCAGGCGCTGTCCACCGGGATGCTCGCCAGCCTGCGCGAGATGGAGGACCGGCACGAAGAATCCGTGCTCGGCGACCTGCTCGAACTCGACCACACCACCGCCCAGGCCGGCCGCCTCGCGGACAGCATCGCCGTGCTCACCGGTGCCCGCTCCGGGCGTCGCTGGACCAAACCGATCGTCATGGAAAGCGTGCTGCGCGGCGCTGTCGGCCGGATCGCCGCGTACAAGCGGGTGCGGCTGCACTCCACCAGCACCGCCGCGATCGTCGGCTACGCCGCGGAAGGCGTGATGCACGCGCTGGCCGAGGTGATGGACAACGCCACCAGCTTCTCGCCGCCGTCCGAGCTCGCGCACGTCTACGTCGAAGAAGTGCACTCCGGCATCGTCGTCACCGTCGAGGACGGCGGCCTGGTGATGAGCGAGGCCGCGATGAACCGCGCGGTGCACGCCGTCGGGCCCGAACCGCTGGACCTCACCACGCTCAACGGCACCCGGCTCGGGCTGGCCGTGGTCGGCTGCCTGGCGCGCAAGCACGGGCTCACCGTCTCGTTCCGGCCGTCCTCGCGCGGCGGGACCGGCGTGATCGTGATGATCCCGCGGAAACTGGTCACCCAGCCGCGCAAGCAGGACGAGCTGACCGTGCCGACCCGCTCGGTCGGCGCCGTCGGCAACCCGCAGCAGGCGGCGCAGGCCGCGCAATCCGCGCAGCCCGCAGCCGCAGGTTCCCGGCCGCCCGCCGCGACCGGCACCCTCACCCGCGACGAACGGCCCACCACCGAGCAACCCGCGGCCGAAGGCACGGAGGCGAACGTGCACGACCTGCCGAAACGGCGTCGCGGCGAAACCCTCGCCGCGACCTCGCCTGCGTTGTTGAACGACGAGACCGAATCCGCCGGCGACGCGTCATCCGAGCTGCCCAAGCGGCCCCGCCCCAACCCCGGCGACCGCTTCGGTGCGTTCCGCCAGGCCAGCAACCGCCAGCCCGGCGACTCCGACGACGCGCGCTAGGGGATGAAGTTGATTGAGAGTGGTTTGCTTAGTGGGTTGCGTAGCGGAACCTCAGACGCCTTCTGGCTCCGGGATCTCATCCTTAAGTAGCTCCCTACTCGGCGTCTGAGCTGTCCTCGCCAGAAGACGTCTGAGAACCCGCGGCGGTGCCGGCTGAGTCCCCCACCGCAAGCGGCTTCGCCGCTTACAAGACAACGGCTAGACCCCCACGAGCACACGAAGATTGGAGGTAGGGGCCGCCACCGCAGCGCCGGCTCCGACACTCATGACCGACCGCAATCTCGACTGGTTGCTGGAGAACCTCTTGGGGCGCACTCCGGGGACCAAGCACGCGCTGGTGCTGTCCAAGGACGGCCTGAAGGTCTGCCACTCGCCGGGCCTGTCCGTCGACCAGGCCGACCAGCTCGCCGCCATCGCCTCCGGCATCCAGAGCCTGTCCTACGGCGCATCCGTCGAATTCGGCGACGGCAGCGGCGGCGTCCGCCAGTCCATGAACGAGTTCCACGGCGGGCTGCTGTTCATCGTCGAGGCCGGTGAAGGCGCCCACCTGGCGGTGCTCGCCGAGGAGGACGCCGACGTCGGCGTGATCGGGCACAACATGAACGAACTGGTCGAGCAGATCGGGGAGTACCTCAGCGCGCCGCCCCGGCAAGCCCAGCCGAGCGGGTTGTCATGAGCCCGCGGCCCCTCGACAACGAAGACCCGGACCGGCTCTACACCGTCACCCAGGGCCGCAGCAGCGTCGACGAGGACTCGCTGGACCTGGTCACGCTGATCGTCAGCGAGTGCGACCCGTCCCCGGGGATGCAGTCCGAGCACGTCCGCATCCTGCAGCTGTGCCAGCAGCCGATGGCGGTCGTGGAGGTCTCCTCGCACCTGGGAATGCCGGTCGGCGTGGTGAAGATCCTGCTGTGCGACCTGCTGGACACCAACCGGATCACCGCCCGGCACCCGTCGTCCGCGTCGAAGAAGAAGGCGCAACTGCCCGATCCCGACATCTTGAAGCAGGTTCTCGTTGGACTCCACAACCTCTGAGCACACCCGCGCACCGCTGCGCAGCACCGCCAACGACGGCCTGAAGATCGTCATCGTCGGCGGTTTCGGGGTCGGCAAGACCACCATGGTCCGGTCGGTGAGCGAAATCCGGCCGCTGAGCACCGAAGAGACCATGACCCAGGCCAGCCTCGGCATCGACGACGCCAGCGGGGTGCAGGACAAGACCACCACCACCGTGGCGTTCGACTTCGGCCGGATCAGCCTGGACGCCAAGCGGGTGCTGTACCTGTTCGGCGCCCCCGGCCAGCAGCGGTTCTGGTTCCTGTGGGACCGGTTGTTCTCCGGCACGCTCGGCGCGGTCGTGCTGGTCGACACCCGCAGGCTGGAGGACTCCTGGTACGCGATCGACCGGCTGGAGCACCACGGGATGCCGTTCATCGTGGCGCGCAACAAGTTCGGCGATCAGGAGCACAGCCTGGACAGCGTGCGCGACGCGCTGTCGCTGCCCGAAGGCGTGCCGCTGATCGACTGCGACGCGCGGGCCCGCGACTCCAGCAAGCAGGTGCTGATCACGCTGGTCAACCACCTGTACGCGTTGTCGACGGCCACCCAGGAGGCCATGTCATGACCGAGCCCGTCGCCCGGCAGGCCCACCGCCGAGGACGGGGCGGGCCGGCCGGGCGAGGACGGCACCGCGGCCGGCGCGGATGCGCGGGCCGACCGCTCGAGTTCAGCTCGGGTTGAGCGCGCGGCGGATGCCGACTCCCGTCGCCGGCGGCAGCGGCGGCGCTCCGGCCTGTCTGCCGGGCACCGTCGAGCCGGCGTCGCCTGCCGACATCCGAACGCGCAGGCCCTCCGCAGCACCGGACCCCGACAGCACGGTGTTGCGAACCGGGCACGGCACGCCCTTCCAGTCCACGGAAATCCGGGAGTTCCCACCCCCATGACGAACCCTTCGGCCGACGAACAGATCTGGCCTCCGGCCACCGGCACCGACCCCGAACAGTGCCCGGTGCAAAACGGTTCCATCCCCCTCTACGGGCCGCGGTTCCAGCAGGACCCGGCCAGGCTCTACCGCGAAATGCGCAACCAGTACGGCCCGGTGGCGCCGATCGAGCTGGAAGGCGGGCTGCCCGCCTGGCTGGTGCTCGGCTACCGCGAGATCCACCAGGTCGAGACGAACCCCGAGTTGTTCGCCCGGGACACCCGGCGCTGGAACAGCTGGGACCGGGTCCCGGACAACTGGTCGCTGCTGCCGTTCGTCGGCTACCAGCCGTCGCTGATGTTCACCGAAGGCGCCGAGCACCAGCGCCGCACCGGCGCGATCGGGGAAGCGCTGGACGCGATGGACCAGTTCGAGCTGCGCCAGCTGTGCGAAGGGGTCGCCGACCGGCTGATCGACGGTTTCGCTGGCAGCGGCTCGGCGGACCTGATGAGCCAGTTCGCCCACCCGATGCCGCTGTACGTGATGGCGCGGCTGTTCGGGCTGTCCGAGGCCGAGGCCGCGCCGCTGATGCAGGACCTCACCGACACCGTCGCCAGCGATGACGGCGTCGCCGCGCACCAGCGCATCAACGACCGCATGGTGCGGCTGGTCGAGCGCAAGCGGGAGTGGCCCGGCCCGGACGTGCCGTCCCGCCTGCTGGCGCACTCCGCGGGGATGACCGCCGACGAGATCGTGCAGGACCTGCTGGTGGTGCTCACCGCCGCGCAGCAGCCGGTGGCGTACTGGATCGGCAACGCGCTGCGGCTGATGCTCACCGAGGAACGGTTCGCGATCACCCTGGCGGGCGGGCGCCGCAGTGTGGGCCAGGCGCTCAACGAGGTGCTGTGGGAGGACACCCCCACGCAGAACTTCATCGGCCGGTTCGCCAGCCGCGACACCCAGCTCGGCGGCCACCGCATCCAGACCGGCGACATGCTGGTGCTCGGTTTCGCCGGTGCCAACACCGACCCGCAGGTGCGCCCGGACGCCTACTCCGACTCGGTGGGCAACCACGCGCACATGTCGTTCGGGCACGGTGAGCACGGTTGCCCGCACCCGGGGCCGGAGATCGGTGCGGAGATCGCCCGCACCGCCATCGAGGTGCTGCTGGACCGGCTGCCCGACGTCGACCTGGCGATCGAGCCGGACGATCTGATGTGGCTGCCTTCGGTGTGGATGCGCGGGCTGGCGGCGCTGCCGGTCGAGTTCAGCGCGGGCAACGTCGCCGGGTGAGGCGCCGGCCGCGTCCGGCGCCTGCGCTCCCTCGGCCCAGCGTTATGCGGGCGTGAATCGGACCGGGACGGACACCGGGCCGCGGGTGAACACCCCGTGGTCCGCCGGTTCGTGGTCCGGTTCCAGTTCGGCGTTCGGCATCGCGTCCAGCAGGTGGTTGATCCCGACGTCGATCTCGGTCTTGGCCAGCAGCGCGCCGACGCAGAAGTGCCTGCCGAGCGCGAACGCCAGGTGGTCGGCGGCGGCGGTGAACGCGGTGCGCGCGGGCAGGTCCTCGCGGAAGATGTTGAAGCTCTCCGGCTCGGTGTAGTGCCGGTCGTCCCGGTTCGCCGCCCCGATCAGGCAGGTGAGGGTGCTGCCCGCGGGCACGACGCCGCCGGAGAGCTCCACGTCCTCGGCGGGCTGGCGCATGATCATGTGCACCGGCGGGGAGAACCGCAGCGACTCGGCGAACGCCTGCGGGATCAGCTCGCGGTCTCGCTGCACCGCCGCGTACTGCTCCGGGTTCTGCAGCAGGTCCCGGAACATGCTGGCGATGGCCTTGTCCGTGGTCTCCCCACCGGCGGCCAGCAGCAGGCTGCAGAACGCCTTGATGTCCTCGTCGCTCATCCGCGTGCCGTCGATCTCGGCGGTGCACAGCGTGGACAGCAGGTCGTCGCCCAGGTTCTCCCTGCGGTGCTGGATCATCGGGATCATGTACTCGGCGAATTCCTCGCGGGTGCGCAGGCCCGCCGCGGCGACCTCTTCGTCCTGGCTGAGGTTGCCGAGGAACGCGATGATCGAGGTGTACCAGCCGCGGAACCGGACGCGATCTTCCTCCGGCAGGCCCAGCATGTCCGCGATCACGTTGATCGGGAAGCGGGTCGCGTACTGGCTGACCAGGTCGACCCGGCCGGTCCCGCGGAATTCGTCGACCAGCGCGCGGGAATTGCGCTCGATCACCGGCAGGAACTTCTGCTGCAACTCGCTGCCGCGGAACGCGGGCGCGACCAGCGCGCGGCGCACGGCGTGCTCGCGCCCGTCCAGTTGCAGGATCGTGCGGCCGTGCACCGGTTCGAGCTGCCAGTCGTAGTTCTGCGTGGTGAACACGGGTTCGCGGAAAGCGCGTTTCACGTCGTCGTAGCGGGAGACGATGTAGCTCTGCGTCGGCTCGTGCCAAAGAAGCGGATATTCGTCCCGCAGGATCTGATACGACGGGTACGGGCAGGCGTGGAACTCCGGCGAAAGGATGTCCGGGGCTTCGCTGGGCGGGGCCGTCATGCTGCTCCCTCTATGGTGCGGTGCGAAACCTGATCAGGCTAAGCAGGCTCGCAGAACAGCGTCCAGTAGTGGATCTTGAAATGGCCCGGAGGGCGCAGCGCACTGCGCCGATCGGGATCCTGATACCCCTCCTTCGCTGCGCGCGGTCACCGCCGGATGGTCCCGCTGATGATCAGCTCCGCGCGCGGGCCCGACCCGAACCGGTTCACCGGTGCCTCGCGCTGCGGCCGCCCGGCGGCTGCCACCGCCCAGCGCTGTGACTTCCGTCGTCGAGCCCTCCGGATGCCGCGCGGACCGTGCGACGCTGGCGGTGCAAGACGTTCTCCAACGCCCAGGGACCCGCTCGGCGGGCCTTGAGGAAAAAGGACGGTCGACGATGACTGCTGCACATTCGCCCGGTGAGACCGCGGCGCCCTACGGCACCGGCCCGGCGCGGCGCCGCACGCGGATCCACCACCTGCAACAGCTCAAGGAGCGCGGCGAGAACTGGCCGATGCTCACTTCCTACGACATGTACACGGCGCGGATCTTCGACCAGGCCGGGATTCCGGTGCTGCTGGTCGGCGACTCGGCGGCGAACAACGTCTACGGCTACGAGTCCTCGCTACCGGTGACCGTGGACGAACTGCTGCCGCTGGTCCGCGCGGTGACCGGAGCCGCCGAGCACGCGCTGGTCGTGGCCGACCTGCCGTTCGGCTCCTACCAGGCATCGCCGGAGCAGGCGCTGGCCACCGCGAGCCGGTTCATGAAGGAAGGCCGCGCGCACGCGGTCAAGCTCGAAGGCGGCAGGCGCTACGCGCCGCAGGTCGAAGCGCTGGTCGCGGCCGGCATCCCGGTGATGGGCCACCTCGGTTTCACCCCGCAGAGCGAGCACGGGCTCGGCGGGTACCGGGTGCAGGGCCGCGGCGACCAGGCGGACGAACTGCTCGCGGACGCCGAGGCGCTGCAGGAGGCGGGCGCGTTCGCGGTGGTGCTGGAGATGGTTCCCGCCGAGTCGGCCAAGCGGCTCACCGCCGAGCTGCGGGTGCCGACCGTGGGCATCGGAGCCGGCCCGGACACCGACGCGCAGGTGCTGGTGTGGACCGACATGGCCGGGATGAACACCGGGCGCACCGCCCGGTTCGTGAAGCGCTACGCCGACCTCGGCGGCCAGCTCGCCGACGCCGCGTCCCGCTACGCCGACGACGTCCGCAACGGTTCCTTCCCGGCCCCGGAGCACTCCTTCCACTGACCGGCACGGCTGCACAAGCCGTTGCCGACACGCCCGCACACCACCCGAACGCACCGCTCCCGATGGGAGTGAGCGGACCGTTCGCCGCAAGAACGGTCGTGCCGTCTCGGCTGAGCCGAGACGGCCTCGGGTGGTGTGTTCCGGATTCAAGCGCCGTGGTTGCCGAGCCGCGCTCGACGGCGGGATCGAAACCCATCGGCGCAGTGCTCGAAAGCGCCGAGTTCGAGTGCTCGATAGCAAACTGTTTCCGCAGGCCAGCGCTGCGGGGAAGGATCACGAAAGGTCGCCGTCGGCGCCGCCGCGTCCTTAAAGTCGAGGAATGGCAACCGATCCCACCACGCCGGACGCCGCTGCTGGGCTGGGCCCGAGCGTCATCGCGAACGAGTCGACCACACCGATCCTGCCGTGCGTGTCCGTGGAAGAAACGAAGAACTTCTACGAATGCCTGGGATTTCGCACCACCTACGAGCAGCACCGGCCGTACCGCTACCTGGTCGTCGCCTTCAGCGGATTCGAACTGCACTTCCGGAAGGCCCCGCGCGGCATCGACCCGGCCGATGAGGACGGCGGCGCGGCCATCGTGTTCGTGGACGCCGTCACCCCGTACTACGCGGCCTTCGTGGCGGCGATGCAGGCTGCGCACGGCAAGATCCTCGCGAAGGGCCTGCCCAGGATCACCAGGCTGCGTCCCGGAGCCTCCAGGTTCAGCCTCTTCGACCCGTCGGGCAACAACATCGTCCTCGTCCGGCGCGACGAGCCTGTTGAACTGGAGTACGGCGGGTCTGCGACATTGACGGGCCTGGCCAAGGCGCTGGACAACGCGCGCATCTACAGCGAGTTCAAAAGCGACGACCGCGCCGCCTTCCGGCATCTCAAATCCGCATTGCGCAGGCATCGCGACGATGCCCCGGCCGTGGACCGAGCACTCGCCATCGCAACACTGCTGACGCTCGCGGTCGCACTCGACGACGAGCGCGAAGCTCCTGCGCTGCGCCACGAGCTGGCCGGCCTCTCGCTCACCCGGGCCGAACAGCAGCGGGTCGACGCCGCGCTCGCCGAGGTCGACGATGCTCGCGCGTTCGGGGACGAGCCCGCGCCGGGATGAGCTGCCGCGGTCCGCGCCCGACACACCCGGAGCTCACCGCACCGGGGATCGGAGTCGGCCACGTAGTCGTGCGGACTCCCGCCGCGAACGTCAGGGGCGGCTCTCCCGCCAGCGGTTGGTCATCGGCAGGCGGCGGTCCCGGCCGAACGCCTTCAACGTGATCTTCGTGCCTGGCGGGTACTGCCGCCGCTTGTACTCGGCCCGGTCCACGAGCTGGATCACCCGCTCCACCAGCTCCGCGTCGAACCCCTCGGAAACCAGGTCCGCGTACCCCAGATCGCCTTCCACGTAGCCGCTGAGCACCACGTCCAGCACCTCGTACGGCGGCAGCGAGTCCTGATCGACCTGGCCCGGCCGCAGCTCCGCCGACGGCTCCTTGCTGATCGAGTTCTCCGGGATCGGCGGCACCTCGCCGAGCTTTTCCGCCTCCGCGTTGCGCCACCGCGCCAGCTCCCACACCAGCGTCTTCGGCACGTCCTTGATCGGCGCGAAACCGCCGACCGCGTCGCCGTAGATGGTGGAGTAGCCGACCGCGAGCTCGGTCTTGTTGCCCGGCGCCAGCACCAGGTGCCCGTGCTGGTTCGACATCGCCATCAACGTCACGCCGCGGGCGCGGGCCTGCACGTTCTCCTCGGCCAGCCCGGTCAGCCCGAGCGGCTGCACGAACGCCGCCACCTTGTCGGCGACCGGCACCTCCTCGAAGTGGCAGCCCAGCCGCCGCGCCAGGTCCGCGGCGTCCGACTTGGAGTGCTCCGAGGAGTAGTGCGAAGGCATCGAAACGCCGTAGAGCCGGTCCGGCCCGATCGCGTCCGCGGCCAAGGCCGCGCACAACGCCGAGTCGATCCCGCCGGAGAACCCGAACGTCACCGACCGGAAACCGTTCTTGTGCACGTAGTCCCGCAGCCCGGTCACCAGCGCCGCCCACACCTCGGCTGCGTCGGACAGCGGCTCGGCGGGCCGCGGAGCGGGCAGCGGCTCGTAGGCGGGCAGCGGATCCGGCGCCAGCACCGTGCGGCTCACGTCGAACGCGGGCATCCGGATCGGTCCCGGCTCGTCGGGGACCGTCGTCGAGGTGTGGCCGCCCGCGGCCAGGTCCACGTCCAGCACCGTCAGGTGCTCGGTGAACTGCGGCGCCCGCGCCAGCACCTCGCCCGCGGCGTCCACCACGATCGAATCGCCGTCGAAGACCAGCTCGTCCTGCGCGCCCACCATGTTCACGTAGGCGACCGGCGCGTCCGCCTCCGCGGCCCGGCGGGCCACCAGCGGCAGCCGCACGTCGTCCTTCGCGCGCTCGTACGGCGAGGCGTTCACGCACACCACCAGATCCACGCCCACCTGCCCCAGCGCGGCCACCGGCCCGCCGTTCTGCCAGATGTCCTCGCAGATCACCACGCCGACGTCCAGGCCGTGCAGCTTCACGATCGGCAGATCGAAGCCCGGCGCGAAGTACCGCGCCTCGTCGAAAACGCCGTAGTTCGGCAGGTGGTACTTGTCGTAGGTCGCCACGACCTCGCCGCCGTGCAGCAGCGACGCGGAGTTGCGCACCCCTTCGTCGTCGCGGTCCAGGTGCCCGACCACGACCAGCGCGTCACCGCACCCGGCTTCGCGCAGCCGCACCGCCAGCGCCTCCACCTCGGCGCGGTTCGCCGCGGCGAACGATTTGCGCAGCGCCAGGTCCTCCACCGGGTAGCCGGCCAGCACCGTCTCCGGGAAGGCCACCACGTGGGCGCCTTCCTGCACGGCCTTGCGGGTCCACTCCAGGACCATCGCGCTGTTCCCGGAAATGTCCCCGACCGTCGCGTTGACCTGGGCGAGAGCGAGTCGCAACTGCGGCATGGCGCAATCTTCGCGCACCAGCTCCGCGCTGGCCCACCGCCCGTGACGAACTCGACGCCGTGCGCGTGACACCATCCCCCGGATGAGTCGCCTGCTGCCCGCCATTTGCGCACTGCTGCTGCTCAGCGGCGCCGCCGCCTGTGGACCTTCCGAGGGACCCGAACTAGCGCCGCGGACGCAGCACAGCGGTCCGGCCGGGCCGGTGCCCGCCGGGCTGGAGCAGTACTACGGCCAGGAACTCGCCTGGGGGCCCTGCACCGAGTACGCCACCAGCAGCAGCGACCGCAGCGCCTACCAGGACCGCACGCTCGAATGCGCGCGCCTGCGCGTGCCGCTGGACTACAAGCAACCGCAGGGCAAGCAGGTCACCATCGGCGTGCTGCGCAAACCGGCCACCGACCAGGACTCCCGGATCGGCTCGCTCATGGTCAACCCGGGCGGGCCCGGTGCCTCCGGGATGAGCTCGGCCGCCAGCCTGGCCGGCACCGTGCGCAGCAACGACCTCGGCGAGCGGTTCGACCTCGTCGGTTTCGACCCGCGCGGCATCGGCGCCAGCGAGCCCGACGTCCAGTGCCTCAACGGCCCGGAGCAGGACGCCGACCGCCTGGGTTCCGGCTCCGACGGCTCCGGCTCCGGCGTGGCGCAGACCGCGCAGGAAGTGCGCGACTACACCGACAAGTGCGTGCAGCGCACCGGCGCGGACGTGCTCGCGCACGTCGGCACCCGCGACGTGGTCAAGGACATGGACGTGCTGCGCTCCGCGCTCGGCGACCCGAAGCTGAACTACCTCGGCTACTCCTACGGCACCCGCATCGGCTCCGAATACGCCGAGCAGTTCCCCGCGAACGTGCGCTCGATGATCCTGGACGGCGCGATCGACCCGACCCAGAACCCGATCGACTCGCAGGTCGCCCAAGGCGACGGTTTCCAGCGCGCGTTCGACTCGTTCGCGCACTGGTGCGCCGGGGAGGACGACTGCGCGCTGGGCACCGACCCGGCGCAGGCGGTCGGCGAGTTCCAACGCCTCACCCGCCCGCTGCTGGAAAACCCCGCGCCGTCCGGTGACCGGCAGCTGTCCTACAGCGACGCCACCACCGCCACGATCCAGGCGCTGTACGCGCAGAGCCTCTGGCCCGCGCTGAACACCGGGCTCCAGCAGCTCAAGCAGGGCAACGGGAGCCTGCTGCTGTCGCTGGCCGACTCCTACTACGGGCGCGAACCGGACGGCTCCTACACCAACGTCACCGATGCGTTCAACGCCGTGCGCTGCGTCGACGACCAGCGGATCACCGATCCCGCGGTGCTGCGCGAAGCCGACCGCCGCTACCGCGAGGCGGCACCGTTCCTGGACGACGGCCGCCCGGCGGGCAGCGACACCGACAGCTGCGCGTTCTGGCCGGTGCCGGTGACCGGCGAGGCGGAGCAGCCGAAGGTGCAGGGCCTGCCGCCGACCCTGACGATCTCCACCACCGGCGATCCGGCCACGCCGTACCAGGCCGGGGTGAACCTGGCCAAGGCACTGCACGGGCGGCTGCTGACCTACGAAGGCACCCAGCACACCGCCTTCCTGCAGGGCGACAGCTGCGTCGACGAGGCCGGGATCGACTACCTCACCGAACTCGAACTGCCCGCGGAAGGCACCCGGTGCGGCTGACCCCGCGAGCAACATCCGGTCACGCCGCGTGCACGAATCCCGCGGTGACCCGGCCGCAACACGCACGGCCGGACGCTGCGCCGGGGCCAGGATTTAGGCTGCCAGCATGAACCGGCAGCAGGAGTTCGTGCTCCGCACCCTGGAGGAACGTGACATCCGCTTCGTGCGGCTGTGGTTCACCGACGTCCTCGGCATCCTGAAATCGGTGGCGATCTCGCCCGCCGAGCTGGAAGGGGCCTTCAACGAGGGCATCGGGTTCGACGGCTCGGCCGTCGAAGGGTTCTCGCGCATCTACGAGTCGGACATGGTCGCCAAACCCGACCCGACGACCTTCCAGGTGCTGCCCTGGGAAACCCCGGACGGCGAGCACTACTCGGCGCGGATGTTCTGCGACATCGCGATGCCCGACGGGTCGCCGTGCTGGGCCGACCCGCGGCACGTGCTGCGCCGGACCCTGTCCAAGGCCACCGAAGCCGGGTTCACCTGCTACGTGCACCCGGAGATCGAGTTCTTCCTGCTGAAGAACAAGCCGACCGACGGTTCCGAACCGCTGCCCGCCGACTCGGGCGGCTACTTCGACCAGGCCAGCCACGACGCGGCCCCGCACTTCCGGCGCAACGCCATCGAGACGCTGGAGCAGATGGGCATCTCGGTGGAATTCAGCCACCACGAGGGCGCGCCCGGCCAGCAGGAGATCGACCTGCGCTACGCCGACGCGCTGACCATGGCCGACAACGTGATGACCTTCCGGTACACGGTCAAGGAGGTCGCACTGACCCAGGGCGTGCAGGCGTCGTTCATGCCCAAGCCGTTCAGCGCGCAGCCCGGTTCCGGGATGCACACCCACTTCAGCCTGTTCGAAGGCGACCAGAACGCCTTCTACCACGCGGAGAACCCGTACGAGCTGTCCGACACCGGCCGCGCGTTCGTGGCCGGGATCCTCACGCACGCCCGCGAGATCAGCGCCGTGACCAACCAGTGGGTCAACTCCTACAAGCGGCTGATCGTCGGCGGTGAGGCGCCGACCGCGGTCTGCTGGGGGCACGCGAACCGCTCCGCGCTGGTGCGGGTGCCGATGTACTCGCCGGGCAAGTCCTCGTCGCGCCGGGTGGAGGTGCGCAGCCTCGACACGGCGTGCAACCCGTACCTGGCGTACGCGGTGACCCTCGCCGCCGGCCTGCAGGGCGTGCAGAAGGGCTACGAGCTCTCGCCCGCCACCGAGGACGACGTGTGGTCGCTGACCGAGGGCGAGCGCAAGGCCGCCGGGTACGACAGCCTGCCGCAGAACCTCAACGAGGCCCTGGCCGAGATGGAGAACTCCGAGCTGGTCGCCGAAGCCCTCGGCGAGCACGTCTTCGACTTCTTCCTGCGCAACAAGCGCGAGGAGTGGAACAACTACCGCAGCCGCGTCACGCCGTACGAGCTGCAGAGCCTCATGCCGATGCTGTGATCGTCCGGTGCGTGCGCCATCCCGCGCCCGGGGTATCCCGCCCGGCACCACGCCGCCGGGGATCACGCTGTCGGCGCACGCACCGCGGGGCGATAGGTTCGGCCCGTGACTGATTCGCAGGCGCACCCCGAGCCCTCCGGTGGTCCCGACCCCGAAGCAACGTCCGACCTGCTGGAGCACCGGTCGGACGAGCCGCAGTGGCCCGCCGAGAACCCCGACGAGGCCGAAGCGTCCGCAGGCGGCTTCGCAGAACCCGCGGGCGACGCCGAGCAGGCACTCCTGGTCGGATGCACGGTCGCAGGCCCGAGCCAGCTGCCCGCCGCCCGCGTGCTCGGGCAGTCCTTCCTGCGCAACCACCCGGGTGCGCGGTTCGTCGTGCTGGCGCTCGAGGACTCGGCGGACATGCCCGGCGAGGTCGTCCCGCCGCACCGGGTCGGGATCGCCGCGGACGAGTTCGCCCGGCTCGCCATGGCGTGCACGGCCGAGCAGCTGCGCGCGGTGCTGCGCCCGAGGTTGCTGCAGCACCTGCTCGCCTCCGGTGCGACCGTGCTGTACCTGGAACCGTCGGTGCAGGTCTTCAACGAATTCGACGACCTGCTGCGGGAACTGACCCCGGACCGCCCGGTCGCGCTGGTGCCGCGGGTGCTGCGCACGCTCTACGCGGACGGGTTCCGCCCGAGCGCGACGGACCTCGCCGAGTGCGGTCCGTTCGATCCCGGCGTGCTCGCGGTCCGGCCCGGCGCCGAGGACTTCCTCAACGCTTGGTCCGACCAGGTCCGCGCCGACCCGACCGTCGGGATGCTGCTGGACAGCGCCCCGGCGCTGGTCGACCACCTGGTGCTGCGCGATCCGGGCGTGGGCCTGTCGGTGTGGAACGCGGCGCAGCGCGAACTGATCACCACCGGCGACGGCGATCACGCGGTGGACGGCTCGCTGCTGCGCAGCGTGCACTTCGACGGCTTCCAGCCGCAGCGGCCGTGGCTGCTGTCGACGCACTACGCGGATCGACCGCGAGTGCTGCTGTCCGAGCACCCGGTGCTGGCGGGGCTCTGCGCCAGCTACCGCAACGCGCTGGTCGAAGCCGGCTACACCCGGGAACAGCCACATCCTTACGACGCGCTGCCGGACGGCACACCGCTGCCGGACGCGCTGCGCCGCGACTACCTCGACGCTTGGCAGCGCGATGCGGCACCGGCCAGCCCCTTCCAGTCCGGCGACGCCGCGCGGGAATTCCTCGGCTGGGCCTGCGAACCGGCTGACGAGCAGCAGCGCGGGCACGGCGGCTCGCGCTGGACCGCCGCCGTGTGGTGCGACGATCCGGTGTTGCGCAAGGACTACCCGGACCCGTTCGGCGCGGACGCGGACGCGTTCCACGACTGGTGCGCGGGCGTCGGGGTGGCCAGCGGTCGCGTACCGGAAGCCGCCGTCCGGCGGCTCGGCGACACCGAGCGCTCCGCACTGGTCGACCAGCTCGGAGTCGCCGTGCTCGGCTCCGGGCGCACCGCGGAACTGGTGCGCGCCGCGGTGCGCGCCTCCGGCCTGCCCTCCGCCGACACGCCGTACTACCCGGTCGTGCTCCGCTGCGAACCCGGCCTCGCGGTGCCCGCCGGGCGCCACCTGATCGACGTGCACCCCGACACGACCACCGAATCGGTCGAAACCTGGGTGCTTTCCGAGGCCACCCGGCAGGAGGCGCGGCGGGCAGGCGGTCCGGCCGCGCGGGTCGTGTCGCTACCGGTGCTCGATCCCGGCCCGGTCGACCTGCCGACCCGCAAGGGCGCCCGCGCCCGCTACGGGCTCTCCGATGAGTTCGTGATCGGCGCGTTCGCCGATCACGCCGACGAGCACCGCGACAACGTGCTCGGCCTGGTGACCGCGTTCCTCGCGGCTTTCCCGGACCGCGACGACAGCTGCCTGCTGATCGCCGTCACCGGCGCGGCCGAGCACCCCGAAGCAGCCGAGCGCCTCCGGCTGGCGACCGTCTCCGATCCCCGCATCCGGCTGGTGGAGGACGAGATCGGCGCCGGAGTGCTGCTCGCCGCCTCCGACTGCGTCTGCTCGCTGCACCGCGCCGAGGGCGGCGACGCTTACGCGATGCGGCTGCTCGACGTGGCCGCGCACGGCGTGCCGGTGATCAGCGGCGATTACGGCGCGGTCAGCGAACTCCTCGGTGCCCGCGGCGCCAAACTGGTGCCTTGCCGAGACCAGGGCGAGCCGGACATCGACGCCGCATCCGCGATGCTGCGCGCGGCCGCGGACGACCCGGAAGGCACCGCCGAATTCGGGCTCTCCGCCCGAGACCACCTGTTGGCCGAGCACAACGTCGGCGATGCCGCCGCGCGGCTCCGCGAACACGTCGAGCACGCCTACCGCAACTGGCGCACCAAATGGGCCAAGGACCGCCACGGCGACCTCGACGACCCGCTGCACCCGCTGCTGGCGGCTCGGCACGCGCTGCACCGCGCACCCGATGTCGGCGCGGGCGGCGGACGCAACGCCGTGGCTCCGGCGCTGCGCAAAGCCGTGCTGCGGATGCTGAGCCACTACGACGAGCACATCCGGGACGTGATGCGCTCACTGGTCGACGGCGTCGAGAAGACCGCCGCCGAGCTGCTGCGCCGCCAGTACGACGCCGACGGAGGAGGGGCCGAGCTCGACCTGCTGC
>NZ_CP146100.1:6592500-6688468 GCF_037023755.1 Saccharopolyspora sp. SCSIO 74807
GCGCTCATCCTGGAAACGGCGCTGCACCAGCCGATCGGCGACCCGGGCACGCTGCTGGAGCAGCTGCGGCTGCTGCTGGAGCTGGGCGCGCAGGACACCGTCGAGATCCGGGTGATCCCGAACAGCGCGGGGTGGACTCCCGCGCACTCCGGGGATTTCTTCCTGCTGGAGTTCTCCAAGGCGGCGCCGGTGGTGCACCTCGAACACCACCGCGGTTCGGTTTTCCTGCAGTCCGAGTCGGACGTCGCGGCGTTCGTGCGAGCCCGGGACGAGGTCGAACGCGTGGCCATGAGCTGCGCCGACTCGGCCGAGCTGATCACCGGGATCATCGCGCGGGCGCGGGCGGCCTGAGTTCGCAGCCGTGCCATCTTCGGCCGGTACGACGCCGCGCACTTCGGCCACGTGTCGTCGCGAACGTGGCCGTACGGGCGATACCGGGTGATGGGTTGCACGCTTGCACCTTCGCGAGTCCGGCTCCGGGCGTCAGCGTTTTCGCGGCTCGGCGCGGATCACGCAGATTTCCGGACCAGCGCAGGCGACGTGGACCCCGGAGATCGTCCGGGTAGCCACGGGGCATGCACACCGGCGACACCAGCGACACCGTGCGGAGCACGAAGCCTGGCACCGTGCGGAGCACGAACCCTGGCACCGTGCAGACCTTCCCGTTCCGGTTCTGGCGGCGGTACCAGGTGCTGGGCCTGCCGTTCGGCATCGCGCCGCCGACGGCGTGGGTGCGGGTCAGCGCGGCCGAGCTCGTCGTGCGGTTCGGGCCGTGGTGCGTGCGCAGCCCGCGCTCGAACATCGCCTCGACCACCGTCACCGGCCCGTACTGGCTGGTGAAGACGGCCGGTCCTGCGCACCTGTCGCTGGCCGACGGCGGGATCACCTGCGCGACCAACGGCGAGCGAGGGCTGTGCGTGCGGTTCGCCGAGCCGGTGCCGGGCATCGAGCCGCTGGGCGTGCTGCGGCATCCGGCGGTGACCGTCACCGTCGACGACTGCCCTCGGCTGGCGGCTCTGCTCGCCCAGCCCCCGGAGCGAACCGAGCCGGACCGGGACCGCCCGCAGCGGGCTGCCCGCGCGACGGGCCGGGCAGCGGCGGGCCGTTCTTCGCCGGATCGCTCAGCGCGGCCATCCGCAGGCAGGCGCCGCGGATGAAGCGCAGCTGGGTGCTCCGCCCGAACAGCTCGAATCCCAGCCGCACCACCGGGTTCGCGATCGGCGCCGCCCGCGAGTACGCCTGCACGCGGAATTCGACCGCGCCGCTGGTGAGGTCCTTGCGCACCGAGAAGCCCATCTGCCCCTGCTCCAGATGTCCTTGCAAAGTGCGGTAATTCCACCCCCACCGGCGCACCCCGCACGCGGTGTCGTCGACGACCTCGCCCACCCGGCACGGCAACCGGAAGGTGAGGCCGTAGAACCGGGTCACCAGCAGCAGGTCCGATTCCGCGAGGGTGTCCGACGAGCGGTGCACGCGTTGCACCAGCGCGGGGTCGGCGAACTCGTAGTGCCGCACCAGCGAGCAGGCGACTTCCCAGGTGCCGCCGGGCAGCGGCTCGCCCGGCGGTTCGGCGCGCAGCTGCTGGCGGAAGTCGTCGATGTGCCAGTCCGCTGCTGCGGGGGTCCGGGGCACGTCGAAGTTCAACGGCAACTCGGCAAGCCGCTGCACTTGCTCGGCTCCTCGCCGGGGGAACACGCCCACCTCCTCGTCGTCGACGTCGCTCGCAAAGCCTGGGGTGGAGAGCGCTCAGCCTTCCCGTCCGGTGTAGATCTCCACGCCCTGGACCATTCGCCCGCCTGCGGCCGCGCAAACCCGCTCGCAGCAGTGCACCCAGAGGTACGCCTGCATGAACTTGGACAGCTGGAGCCGGTCGTAGAGCAGATCGGCGGCCCAGCTGCCGCTGCGCGCCCAGGATTCGATCTCGAAGACCAGCTCCGTGCCGCGGTCTTCGGCGCGGAACTCGATCTGCCCGGCTTCCAGGTGCCCGCGCCGGGTGGCGAGCCGGAACGAGCGCGGGGTCTGCGCGACCACGCGCACCGGGCCGTTCCACGGGCCCGGCATCCGCACCACCAGGTCGTCGCCGAGCCGCAGGTCGCGGTGATCGCCTTCGGGCTCGAACCGCGCCACCTCGCTCGGGACCATCGAGTCCGGCGCCGCCATGAACGACGCCATCACCGTCTCGGCCTCCCGCAGGTGCACGTGCACGCGCACGCCGTAGCGGCGGTGGAACAGCGGACCGACTCCGTCTTCGATGCGTTGCAGGTCCGCTCCGGTGGCCAGTTCCGGCGAGCGCACCTGTTCGGCCTGTTCCACCTGGTGCACCGGGATGCCGGTGGTGAGGTGCCGCAGCGCGGCGAACGCGAGTCCGGGCGGCCAACGCCACAGCCAGGCGCCGATCACTCCGCGCCGCCCTCCAGCTTGCGGCGGGCCCTGGCGCGTTCGGCGGCTCGGCGGCGGGCTTGATCGCGCATCACCAGCTGCGTCTGCTCCGGAGTGGGGTGGCCCTCGCCCATCGCCATCTCCGCCTCGCGGTACTGCTGTTGCTGCGCATCGGTTTCGCTCGCCTCGAAGTCGAGCTGTTCCTCCGGGTGCGGGCGGTTCTTGCGCATCGGGTGCTCCCGGCGATACGGGTTGTCCGGTGGCAACCCGCCGGACATCCGCCCGTAGAGCCCGGTGAACAGCAGGATCATCCCCACGATCAAGCTGAAGAACACGTTCGGCAGCCGGAACGCCAGGATGTTCAGGGAGGTGTGCAGGATCGCCAGGTGCACCAGCCCGGAAAGCAGGAAAACCCCGCCGAACCCGGTGGTGACGGTGGACGCCTGCCAACCGCCCCAGGCCGCGCAGCCGATCAGGATCACGCCCGCCACCAGGGAGATGATCGAGAGCAGGCCGTTGCTGGACAGTCCGAGGACCGGCTGACCGCTGGTGCTGAAGAACTGCAATCCGCGCGCCAGCCCGAGGATCGCGAAGACCAGCAGGAGCACGCCGAGCAGGACTGCGCCGATGCGGTGAACCGTGTGCACCGGATGAGGAGGAACCGGTTTACCGCGCGTCATCACCGACCTCCGGATCGAGTCGCACGCCTACGCATTCCGAATACCCGTCCGCCGGGCGCACTACACCGCGGACCCGCGCAGGTCGCCCGGTCGCCGGGTACCGGCCGGTGATCACGAGCCCTAAAGTTGGTGCGCACCGCGCCGGGGGACCCGGCGAGCACGTCGCCGTCGATGCGGGGATCTGGTGATGAGCCGCGACAACAAGATCCTGCTGGCCGCGCTGGCCGGCGGTTCCGTGCTGGTTCCTGCCGTGCTCGGCCTGGGCCTGTCCTGGCCGCCTTGGGCGTGGGGCCTGTTCGCCGCGCTGCTGCTGGCCGCGGTCGCCGCGTACGGCAGGCACGTGCTGCAGCGGCAGCGGCAAGATGCGTTGCACGAGGCGTTGCTGGCGCAGCGCCGGGCACCGGCCGCGCCGGAACCCGAGCCGGAGCCGTTCCAGCCGCGCCAGGTCCGGGACGTTCCGCTGCCCAGTTCCGAGGCCGACTACCGCTTCGTGTTCAGCGCGACGGTGTGGTGGCGCCGCCCGGCCGACGCGGTCGGCGTCGGGCACGAGAACCCGGCGGAGTTGGCGGTGGAGACGGTGCTCTCCCGCGCCCGGCTCATCACCGCGGGCGAGCACCCCGCCGGACGCGGCGCGATCGAGCACCGGCTCGCGGCCGCGCTGGGCGCGGTGACCCGCGACGAGCACCGGCACATCGAGGCGTGGGCCGCGGACTTGGCGCTGACCTTGCCGGAGGTCGACGCCGACCGGCTCCGCAGGCTCGCCGAGGTCCGCAAGGACGAGCAGGTCTGGCAGCTGGAACGCGACCACGAGCGCAACAAGCGCGCCTACCTCGCCGACGAGGTGCTGCGCGACACCGGCAGCGCCGTCGTGTGGTGGCTGGCGCGCCACGACGACGAAGTGGAACGCGCCGCCGAACTGATCGGCACGCTCGCGCAGCTGTCCGCGGCCGCGAACGGAACCGAGATCGCCGAGCAGTTCCGGCACCTGGTGCCCGCTTCGCGGCAGGCACCGTTCCAGAACGGGCGGCCGCTGCGCGCGGAGTCGCTGTCGTTCACCGGCTCGCTGGAGGGCGGGAGCTCGTACCTGTCCTACGGGGAACTCTCGGCAGGCGGGGAACTCTCGGCAGGCGCGTTGGCCCCCGGCGAGCCGACCGGCGACGCCGAGCGTGCCGCGATCGAGCAAGTCGACGGCCTGCTCCGCGAGCTCGACCCGGAAACGGCCGAACGGTCGGGGCTCGCGGACCGGCTGGCGGCGCTGTTCGACTCGGCCGGGCAGCACGAGTTCGCCGACTCGATCCGGCAGCGGTACGGCGATCCCGCGAACCCCGGAACCGCGGACGCCGACCAGCCGTGGGCCGACGTGCCCCCTCAGCCCAACCGTTCGTCCACGTAGCACCAGGACCACGACTCGCCCGGCTCGAACGAGCGGATCACCGGATGCCCGGTGTCGCGGTGGTGCCCGGTGGCGTGCCGGTCCGGGCTGGAATCGCAGCAGCCGACGTGCCCGCACTCGGTGCACAGCCGCAGGTGCGCCCACACCTGAAGGCCCTTGGCCAGGCAGTCCTCGCAGCCCCCGGGGGAACTCGGCACCGGCGACAGCGCGGCGGCGACCTCCAGGTGATCACATCCGGGCACGACTGCCCCCTTCCGGAACGCGCTGCTCGGGCGCTGTCCACCCTAGGGCCTCGCGAACGCTGCGCGGCCGGGTCGTTGTTCCCGGACGGCCCCGACCTGCGCGGTACGAGCGCGCAACGGGTACGACAGGGCGCATGCACGAGTTCCCGCAAGTGATGTTGCTGCTGGCAGGCGCGCTGGCGGTCACGGCGCTGGCCCGCCGCTGGGGGTTGTCGGAGCCGCTGGCGCTGGTGCTGGCCGGGCTGGCGGTGTCGTTCGTGCCCGGCGTGCCGGATTACGCGATCAACCCGGAAGTGATCCTGGTGCTGGTGCTGCCGCCGCTGCTGTACTCGGCGGCGCTGACCAGTTCCGCGCTGGGCCTGCGCGCGAACCTGCGGCCGATCGGTTCGCTCGCGGTCGGTGCCGTGCTGGTGACGACGGTCGCGGTGGGTTTCGCGGCGTGGGCGCTGGTGCCCGGGATGCCGCTCGGGCCCGCGCTGGTGCTGGGCGCGGTGGTGGCTCCGCCGGACGCGGTGGCGGCGACCTCGATCGGTCGCCGACTGGGGTTGCCACGCAAGGTGATGACGATCCTGTCCGGGGAGAGCCTGGTCAACGACGCTTCGGCGCTGACGGTCTACCGCGTCGCCGTCGCCGGTGTGGTCGGCGCCGGTTACACGCTGCTGCAGGGCGTCGGCGTGTTCGTGCTCGCGGCCGCGGGCGGGCTGGTCGTCGGCTGCGCGGTGGGCTGGGCGGTGCACCGCCTCCGGCTGGCGCTGGCCGACGGGGTGTTGGAGAGCGCCGTGGGCCTGCTGGTCCCGTTCGCGACCTACCTGCTGGCCGAGGCGATCCACGCCTCCGGAGTGCTCGCCGTGGTCGTGGCGGGGCTGTACCTGGCGCAGCGGGCGCCTTCGGGCACCGCGGCACGGCGGCTGCAGGACCGCGCAGTGTGGCGTTCGGCGGACACGCTGCTGGAAGCGGTGGTGTTCGCGCTGATCGGGTTGCAGCTGCGCAGCGTCACCGAAGGCGTCGCAGGACGGCTTTGGCCGCTCGTGCTGGCCGGGCTCGCGCTGACCGCCGCGGTGGTGCTGGTGCGCGCGGTCTGGGTGTTCGGCACGTTGCTGCTGCCCGATCGGATCGCTCGCGGAGCGGATGCGGCGCCGTGGCAGCACGGCTTGGTGGTGGCCTGGGCGGGAATGCGCGGTGTGGTCTCGCTGGCCGCGGCCGCCGCGATCCCGGTGCTGGCGTTTCCGAACCGCGCGGAAGTCGTGTTCCTGGCGTTCTTCGTCACGCTGGGCACGTTGCTGCTGCACGGCGCGACGCTGCCGTGGGTGATCCGGTGGCTCGGAGTGCGCGGCCGGGAGAGCTACACCGACGCGCTCGCCGAGGCCGAGGCCGCGCACAACGCCGCGCTCGCCGCCCGCGGGCGGCTGGACGCGCTCACCGCCGAGGCGGAACCACCCGCCGAGGTCGCCGAGCAGCTGCGTCGCGCGGCCGAACGCCGCAGCCACCGCGCGTGGGAACGGCTCGGCCGCCCCGATGCCGACTTGGGCGAAAGCCCCACCACCGCCTACCGGCGGCTGCGCATCGAAATGCTGGACGCCGAGCGCGAGGTGTTCGTGCGTTTCCGCGACGAAGGCCGCATCGACGACGAGGTGCTGCGCCGGGTCTTGCACGAACTCGACTTGGAAGACGTCATGCTGCAACGCGACTGATCGGCGTTTCACTACGGTTCTTGATCTTTGTCTTGTCAGCGGCGTAGCCGCTGAGCAGTGGCCATGCAAGCAACCGGCACCGCCGCGGGTTCTCAGCGGCTTCCTCGCGAGGACAGCGATTTCGCCGCGTAGGGGCCTACGTCAGAAATCGATCCCGGAGCGAGGAAGCCGCTGAGGTTCCGCCACCGGCACCGCCACGCAAATCATTCTGAAAAAGTCAGGTTTCCAGGAATCCCAGCTGCGCGGAGAGTTCTTTCGCCGCTACCGTCATCGCACCGATCACTTCGCGCATCCGCTTGCGGGAGAACCGGTACGACGGCCCGGACGCGCTGAGCGCGGCCACCACCTCGCCGTCGTGCCGGTGCACCGCCACCGCCGCGGCGTTGAGCCCGAGCTCGAGCTCCTCGTAGCTGGTGGCGTACCCGTCCCGCACGATCAGGTCGAAGCCGTCGCGCAATTCCCCGGGGTCGATGACGGTCCGCGTGGTGTACTGCGCCAGCTCCCCCGCCAGCAGCGCTTCCTGGTCGTCGTCGGGTGCGTGCGCCAGCAGCACCTTCCCGCTGGAAGTGGCGTGCAGCGGAGTGCGCTGGCCGACCCAGTTGTGCGCGGTCACCGACGCGGTGCCGCGGGCCTGGCTGATGTTGATCGCGACGTCCTCGTCGCGGACCGCGATGTTCACGGTCTCGCCGAGGTCGGCGGCCAGCGACTCGCAGTACGGGCCGCCCAGCCGGGGCAGGTCCAGCCGGTCGGTGGCCGCCCCGGCCAGCCGCACCACACCGAACCCGATCATGTACTTGCCGCGTTCGCCGAGCTGCTCCACCAGCCCGCGCGAGACCAGGACGCTGACCAGCCGGGAAGCGGTGGATTTGTGCACGCCGAGTTCCCCGGCGATTTCGGTGATGCCCGCTTCGCCGTTGCGGGCCAGCAGTTCCAGCACGCTCACCGCCCGGTCCACGGACTGCACGAGTGCGCCGGGCTTTTCGCGTTCGGCCGGTTGAGGAGCGTTGACCACGGTTGGACCCGAATCCCGTCGCTGGTGGTTTTCCTAGCGACCATACCCGGCGTTCCGCATCGCGCAACAGGGTCGAAGGGCGATTCCGCTGCGGACGATACCTCCCCGATGCCCGTGACCGAGCCGGGAACACGCCGCGCAGGCAGCGGCCGTTGCTCGGCGCCGCGATCTTGAACGCAGCGCCCTGATCAGGCAGGCCCGCGCAGCGCGTCCAGCAGGAGATCGGCCAGGTAGCCGGCGAACGAATTCCGCACCAGGATCCGGTAGTCCGGCTCCGGTCCGAGCTGCCAGAGCACGGCCTGGGTGCGGCCGAGCAAGGTCTGCGCGCAGTGCCCCGCGGCGAACGCGCGCGGGTGCAGGTCCAGCGAGCACACCTTCTCCAGCACGTCCCGGGCGGACCCGCCGCCGAGTCGCAGCGTGGTGCGGTTCGCGGACAGGTCGACGACCGACGCGGCACCGGCGGAACCGAGCGCGTCGCGCAGCGATGCGGCCTCCCCGTCCGGCGCCATCAGCAGCCATTCGTCCGGGCCGAGCCACAGCGCCGCCCGCTGGACGTCGCCGCCCACACGGTTCGCCTTGCGCGGCAACGGGATTCCCGCCGCGTTGCCGAGCCGCGCGAGCTGTTCGGGCGCGGCCCGCAGGTTCACCTGGGTCAGGAAGGGTTCCTCGGCGAGCCGGGTGCCGCGCGGCCCCGCGGCCGCGGCCAGTTCGGCGGCGCGGTCGGCGAGCGGGCTGCGGCGCAGCCGTTCGACGCCTGCCGGGCCGGTGGTGCCGGGTTCAACCGGGCTGATGACCGTCACGGCGCGCTCCTTCCGGGTCGTAGAAGACGGGTTCGGTGACCTCGGCGGAAATGGCGGTGCCGCCGAGCGGGGCGTGCAGCACCTCGCCGACCCGGCCGCGTCCGCCGCGGATCAGCGCCAGGGCGAACGTCCGCCCCAGCGCGGCGCTGCGGTAGCTGGAGGTCACGTGCCCCAGCATCGGCACCGGCGGAGTCAGCGGCGTGCCCGGTTCGATGAGCTGGGCGCCTTCCGGCAACAACGCGTCGGAGTCCACCGGCAGCAGCCCGACCAGCTGCTTGCGATCGGAACGCGCGGTGTCCGGCCGGGCGAACGAGCGCTTGCCGATGCAGTCCTTGCGCTTGGAGACGACCCAGTCCATGCCGAGGTCCAGCGGGGTGACCGTGCCGTCGGTGTCCTGGCCGACGATGACGAACCCCTTCTCCGCGCGCAGCACGTGCATCGTCTCGGTGCCGTAGGGCGTGATCCCGAGACCCGCGCCGTCCTCGGTGACCGCGTCCCACGCCGCCTGGCCGTACCAGGACTCGACGTTGATCTCGAAGGCGAGCTCGCCGGAGAACGAGATCCGGCAGATCCGGGCCGGAATCCCGTTGCGCAGCAACGCTTCCCGGACCTCCATGAACCCGAAGCCGGCGGCCGAGACGTCCAGCTCCGGTGCGACGCGCGCCAGCACCGCGCGGGAATCCGGGCCTGCCACGGCGATCGTGGCCCACTGCTCGGTCACCGAGGTGCAGCGCACGTCCAGCTGCGGCCACTCGGTCTGCAGCCACTCCTCCAGCCAGTCCAGCACCGCGGCCGCGTTGCCGGTGGTGGTGCTCATCAGGTAGCGGTCCGCGGCCAGCCGCATCGTGACGCCGTCGTCGAAGACCATGCCGTCGGCGGTGCACATCATGCCGTAGCGGGCCTTGCCCACGGCGAGCTTCGCGAAACCGTTGGTGTAGACGCGGTTGAGGAATTCCGGCGCGTCCGGGCCGACCACTTCGATCTTGCCGAGGGTGCTGGCGTCCATCATCGCCACCCCGGTGCGCGCGGCCGCGCATTCGCGCAGCACCGCGGTTTCCATGTCCTCGCCCGGCTGCGGGTAGTACCAGGGACGCTTCCACTGGCCGACGTTCTCGAACTCCGCGCCCGCGCGGACGTGCCAGGCGTGCATCGGCGTGGTGCGCACCGGATCGTGCAGCTCGCCGCGGTCCCTACCGGCCATCAGCTCGAACCGCACCGGGCGCGTCGGCGGCCGCGCACCGGTCGGTCCCAGCGCCGCTGGCGAGTCCATCCCGAGCAGGGTCGCCAGCACGCCGAGCGCGACGATGCCGGAGGTCGCGCCCTGATCGCTGCCGGTGCCGATCGTGGTGTAGCGCTTCACGTGCTCCGGCGAGCTCAGACCGGCTTCGACCGCGCGGCGGACGTCGGCGACCGTCGCGTCCCGCGCCTGGTCGACGAAGATCTCCCGCTCGTCGCCATCGACCAGCCACAGCGGCCGGGGACGCGCGCACGTCAGGTCACCGCGCACCGCGGGCACCGGCGGCGGCACCACGCGGAACCCGCTCGCGGTCGCGGACGCGGCTCCGGCGGCGAACCCCTGCGCCAAGCAGCCGGCAAGGTCGTACGTGCCGCGCGCGGCACCGACGATCCGCCCGTCCTTGTCCGGATCAGCCTGCTCCGGGTCCGGAACGAATCCGGCCACCACGGGATCCCACCGCAACGCGCCGGAGGAACCGGCCAGTTCGGTCGCCGGGTTCCAGCCGCCGCACACCGCGAGCAGGTCGCAGCCGAACTCCTCCGGTTCCCCGATCGGCCTGCCCCGCTCGTCCAGATCCCGCACGCGAACACCCGAAACCCGTTGTGCGCCAACGGTTTGCACCACGGCAGAGCCGATCCGCACCGGGATGCCCGCTTCGCGCGCCCGCGCGGCGAGCCGAGCGGGCGGGTCGTTCCGGCTGTCCACCAGCACCGGTACCCGAGCCCCGGCCGCGACGAGGTCCAGCGCCGTCGCATAAGCACTGTCCGAAGTGGTGCACACGACCACCTCCCGCCCCGGCAGCACCGCGAACCGGCGCACGTACCGGCGGACCGCGGAAGCGAGCACGACCCCGGGCCGGTCGTTGCCCGCGAACGCGATCGGCCGCTCCCGCGCACCCGCCGCGAGCACCACCTGCTGGGTCCGCAGGTGCCACAGGCGGTGCTGCCCCGGGTGCTTGCCAGGTCCGGGATGTTCGGCCACGAGCAGGTATCCGTGGTCGTAGTGGCCGACCGCGGTAGCGCGGGTCAGCACCCGCGTCTCGGGCAGTTCGACGAGTTCCCGCACCGCCCGCCGCACCCACTCCGGACCGGGCAGGCCGTCGACCACCTCGTCGCCGTCCAGCAGCGCGCCGCCGAGTTCCCGATTGCGCTCCACCAGGATCACCCGCGCGCCGCTGCGACCGGCCGCGAGGGCGGCGGCGATCCCGGCGGGGCCGGCTCCGATCACGACCACGTCGGCGTGCCGGTACTTCTTGTCGCAGCGGGACTCCTCGCCCGCTTCGGCCCAGCCGACGCCGGAGAGCCTCGCCACTTCCAGACCGTCTCGCAGCTCCACTTCGGTCGCGGGCACCATCGGCTCGGGCTCGTCGAGCACCTGGACCATCGCGTTCGGCTCGCTCGCGTCGGCGGTGAGGATTCCGCGCGGGCGGCCGAGATATGGCGACGGCGCGGCCTCGATCTCGCCCGCGGCCAGCAGCGCCGAAGCAAGCGTGTCGCCGGGATGCCCGAGCATCGGCGTGCCGTCCACGGTGAACCGGACCGTGCGGCTGCGGTCGATGCGGCCGCCGCTGCCGAGCCGGGTCATGACGTGATCTCGTTCGTCGCGGTGTCCCGGACCAGGTCGAACCAGCGCCTGCACCCCGCGGTGTGCACCCAGCGCTCGGCGAGGCTGCCGCTCGGATTTCCCCGTACGAACAGGTATTCCGCCCAGGCGGCGTCGTCCAGCCCGGCCGGGTCGGCCGGGTATCGGACGTGCGCCTGACCGCCGTAGCGGAACTCCACCTCGTCCCGCTCACCGCACCAGGGGCAAGGGATGCGCAACATCACGTCCCTCCACTTCGGATCATTTGGGCTCTTGTCTTCGAGCGGCGCGGGGCTGCGCCTTTTGCGTGGCGGCACGTTCTTGTGTTCGGCCTTGGAAGCGGCGCAGCCGCTTGCGGCGGACCACCTGAGCAACCGGCACCGCCGCGGGTTCTCAGGCGTCGTCTCGCGAGGACAGCTCAGACGCCGAGTAGGGCGCGCTACTTCAGGACGAGATCCCGCAGCGAGACGGCGTCTGAGGTTCCGCTAAGCGACCCACTACGCAAACCACCTTTCAAACATTCTTCAGTGCGCCACGGCAGCGGCGCCGTGTTCGTCGATGAGGGCCCCGGTGCGGAACCGCTCCAGCCCGTAGGGCTCGTTGAGCGGATGCGGCGCACCGGTGGCAACGGTGTGCGCGAACACCCGGCCGACGGCCGGAGTCGCCTTGAACCCGCCGGTGCCCCATCCGCAATTGACGAACAGGCCCTCCACCGGCGTGGGCCCGATGATCGGCGAGGCGTCCGGCGTGACGTCCACGACGCCCGCCCAAGTCCGGATCACGTGCGCCCGCGCGAACATCGGGAACAGCTCCACCGCCGCGGCGAGCTGCTGCTCCAGCACGTGCACCGACCCGCGCTGCCCGTAGCCGTTGTAGGTGTCGATCCCCGCGCCGAGGACCAATTCCCCCTTGTGCGCCTGGCTGCAGTAGACGTGCACGTGGTTCGACATCACCACGCACGGGTGCACCTGCTCCAGCAGCTCGGAGACCATGGCTTGCAACGGATGGCTCTGCAGCGGCAACCGCAGCCCGAGGGTCTCGGTGAGCGCGCTGGTCCGCCCGGCGGCGGCGAGCCCGACCCGGCCGGCGGCGATGTCCCCGCGCGAGGTCCGCACTCCCGCGACCCGCGCACCGTCCATGACGAACCCGGTGACTTCGCAGTTCTCGATCAGGTCGACGCCGAGCTGGTCGGCGCGCCGCGCCAGCGCCCACGCGACGTGGTCGTGCTTGGCGATCCCGGCCCGCGGCTGCCAAGTGGCGCCGCGGACCGGATATCGCTTGTGCGGCGAGACATCCAGCACCGGGCACAGTTCGGCGATCTCCTCCGGACCGACGAACTCGGCGTCGATTCCGTTGAGGCCGTTGGCGAACACCCGCCGCCGCGCGTCCCGGATCTCCTGCTCGGTGTGCACCAGGTTGAGCACCCCGCGCTGGCTGAGCAGGAAGTCGTGGTCCAGTTCGGCCGGCCACCGCTCCCACAGGTCCAGGGCGTGCCCGTAGAGCGCGGCGCTCTCGTCGAGCAGGTAGTTGGAGCGGATGATCGTGGTGTTGCGGGCCATGTTCCCGCCCGCGAGCCAGCCGCGTTCCAATACCGCGACGTCCCGGATCCCGTGTTCCTGGGCCAAGTAGTAGGCGGTCGCCAGTCCGTGCCCGCCCGCGCCGACGATCACCACGTCGTAGCCGCGCTTGGGCTCGGCCGGACGCCACAGGCGCGCGGGAGGTTCCGGGAGTTCCGGAGCTTGTGGAGGGCGGGATCGCATCTGATCACCCACTCGGCGAGAACGCCAGATGTCCTTGTGCGGCAGAGGTTAGCCACGCCGGGTCACCGCGACAAGCGGGATCGCCTCAGTGGCCCAGCGATGTCGATCAAGCGCTCCGATCGAGCCGCGGAAAGCCGATCATGCCAACGAAAATTCGCCCCTCCGTGTCCTTGACGCCCGCCCTGATCCAGGCGCACTGTTGCTCATAACGCAGCCAGTTGTGAGGAGCGCAACACCTCCGAAAGTCCCTCCGGAGGTGTTCCGCAGGCACCCGGACCGGTCGCGCGAGAGCGAATCTGCGTCAACCAAGCCGAAATCTTCCCGGAGTCCAGCACCGGTTCTCCGGAAACCAGATTCGTGAGCCAGGGGGCTGCACATGGACACCAGTGCGCGGATCATGATCGTGGGGGCGGGCGTCGTCGGCTGCTCCACGGCGTACCACCTCGCGCGCGCCGGGGTCACCGACGTTCTCGTCGTGGACCAAGGACCCTTGTTCGCCACCGGTGGTTCCTCTTCGCACGCACCGGGATTGGTGTTCCAGACCAACGCTTCGGAGTTGTTGACCAAACTGGCCGCCTACACCGTCGAGCGGTTCAGCGCCGAGGAACTCGACGGGCGCCGGTGCTTCCACCAGGTCGGCGGCATCGAGGTCGCGGCCACCGAAGCCCGCTGGGACGACCTGGAGCGCAAGCGCGGACTCGCCGCCGCGTGGGGCGTGCCCGCGGAACTGATCGGGCCGAACGAGGTGCACGACCGCATCCCGCAGCTCGACCCGTCCCGCATTCACGGTGGGTTGTACGTGCCCACCGACGGCATCGCGAAACCGGTGCGCGCGGCCGAGGCGATGGCCCGCGAGGCCACTCGCCGTGGCGTCCGGTTCCGGGGAAACACCGAGGTGATCGGGTTCGACGTGACCGGCGGCAGGGTCCGCGCGGTGCGCACGACCGACGGCTCGGTGGAGGTGGAGACGGTGCTGTGCTGCGCGGGGATCTGGGGGCCGAAGATCGGCTCGCTGGCCGGGGTGTCCATCCCGGTGCAACCGGTCGCGCACCAGTACGCGGTCACCGGCCCGACCGCCGATCTCGGCGCCAGCAAGGCCGCCGGCGGCGACGAGGTGACCCAGCCGCTGCTGCGCCACCAGGACTGCTCGATGTACTTCCGGCAGATCCACGACCGCTGGGGCATCGGTTCCTACCAGCACCGCGTGCTGCCCGTGCAGGCCGCGGACCTGGCGCCGAGCGCTCCGCGGGGCGGCGGCGCGGAGGCTCCGTCCGACGGCGGCGCGTGGAAGGGCATGTCCTCCGTGCACCCGTTCACGCCGCAGGACTTCAAGCAGCCCTGGGACGACGCCTGCGAGCTGCTGCCCGCGCTCGGCCGCGCGGAGATCGCGGAGGGCATGAACGGGCTGATGCTGTTCACCGCGGACGGGATGCCGGTGCTCGGCCCGTCCCGGGAGATCGACAACTTCTGGGTCGCCGAGGCGGTGTGGATCACCCACTCCGCGGGCGTCGGCCGGGCGATGTCGGAGTGGCTGACCGAGGGCTCGCCGCGGCTGGACCTGCGCGCGGCGGATCTGCGCCGGTTCGAGGAGTTCGCGCACAGCTCGTCCTACGTGGCCGAACGCAGCGCGCAGAGCTTCCGCGAGGTCTACGACGTGATCCACCCGCAGCAGCCGCCCGCGCGCCCCCGGCCGCTGCGCACCACCCCGTTCCACGAGCGGGAGGAACAGCTCGGCGCGGTGTTCCTGGAAGCCAACGGCTGGGAGCGGCCGCACTGGTACGACTGTAACGAACATCTCGTGGCCGGCCGGGAAATCGTCGCCCCGGGCGAGTGGGCGGGCCGCTACTTCTCGCCGATCGTGGCCGCCGAGCACCTGGCCGCGCGGGAGCGGGTCGCGATGTTCGACATGACCTCGCTGGCGCGCGCGGAGGTCAGCGGCCGCGGCGCGCTGGAACTGCTGCAGCGGCTGACCACCAACCAGCTCGACCGCAAACCCGGCTACGTGACCTACACGCTGATGTTGGAGCACACCGGCGGAATCCGCGCCGACATCACCGTCGCGCGGCTGTCCGAGACCGAGTTCCAGGTCGGCTGCAACGGACCCCGCGACATCGCCTGGCTGCGCAGGCACGCCGACGAGACCACGGCGGTCCGCGACATCACCGGCGGCACCTGCTGCATCGGCCTGTGGGGGCCGAAGGCGCGCGACGTGCTCGCACCGCTGGCCGACGAGGACGTCTCGCACGAGGCGTTCCGGTTCTTCCGCGCCAAGCGGCTGCACGTCGGCGAGGTGCCGGTGACCGCGCTTCGACTGTCCTATGTGGGCGAACTGGGCTGGGAGCTGTACACCTCGGCGGAGTTCGGCAGGCGGCTGTGGGACCTGCTGGCCGCCCAGGGCACCGAGCACGGGATCTTCCCCGCCGGGCGCGGCGCGTTCAACGGGATGCGGCTGGAGAAGGGCTACCGCGCCTGGGGCGGCGACATGTCCAGCGAGCACGACCCCGACGAGGCCGGGCTGGCGTTCGCGGTGAAACCGGACAAGGGCGATTTCGTCGGGCGCGACGCGCTGCTGCGGCGCCGGGAGCAACCCGTGCGGCGGCGGCTGTGCTGCCTGCGCATCGACGACGGCACGGTGCTGATGGGCTCCGAGCCGGTGTTCGCCGGCTCCGGGCGCACCACGGCCGGGTTCACCACCAGCGCGGGCTACGGGCATTCCGCGGGCGCGAGCCTGGCCTACGCCTGGATCCCCGCGGAACTCGCCGAACCCGGCACCGAACTGCGGGTGTCCTACTTCGACCGGCGACATCCGGCAACGGTCGTCGCCGACCCGGTGTTCGACCCGGACATGTCCCGGATGCGCTGCTGAACCAGCCCGGCAACGGATCCGCCTGCCGAGAAACGCACAACCACCCGGTGATTCCGCCGAGGTGCGGCTCCCGCATCCCTCGCCGAGGCCGGGAAATCAACCCACTCGCCGCTAAGGAGCATCAGCACACTTCTTTTTGATCTTTGTGAGGTTCCGCTACCGGCACCGCCACGCAAACCCACTCTGAAAGAACTTTCTAAGGAGCATCAGCCCATGGCCGTCAACCCGAATCCGGGCATCCTGCAGTACTCCCGGCTGCGCAAATCGCCGTTCTTCCACGCATCGAGGCAGCACGGCGTGGGCCTCTACAGCGTCTACAACCACACGTACCACCCCCGGCACTACGGTGACCCGGTCGCTGAATACTGGGCGCTGCTGGAGGGGGTGACGCTCTGGGATGTCGGGGTGGAACGGCAGGTCGAGATCACCGGCCCGGACGCCTTCGAGTTCACCAACATGCTGGTGCCGCGCGACCTGAACAAGTGCCGCGTCGGGCAGTGCAAGTACGTGTTCGTCACCGCCGAGGACGGCGGCATCATCAACGACCCGGTGCTGCTGCGGCTGGGCGAGAACCACTTCTGGCTGTCGCTGGCCGACAGCGACGTGCTGCTGTGGGCGAAGGGCCTGGCGCACAACCTCGGCATGGACGTGCAGATCCGCGAGCCCGATGTCGGGCCGGTGCAGGTGCAGGGGCCGAAGTCGCGCGACGTGATGGTCGACCTGTTCGGCGAGTCCATTTTGGATGTTCCGTACTACTACGCGGTGGACCGCGAGCTGAACGGGATGCAGGTCGTGGTCTCCCGCACCGGCTACACCGCGGAACTGGGCTACGAGATCTACCTGCACCACGCCAGCCGCGACGGCGTGAAGCTGTGGGAGACGATCTGGGAGGCCGGCGAGCCGCACGGGATGACCGTGATCGGCCCGTGCCACATCCGCCGCATCGAGGCCGGGATCCTGTCCTGGGGTTGCGACATCACCTATGACACCAACCCGTTCGAGGCGGGCTACGGCTTCGAGAAGACCTGGATGGTCGACCTGAACCAGGAATCCGACTTCATCGGCAAGGAGGCCCTGACCCGGATCAAGTCCGAAGGGGTGGCCCGCAAACTGGTCGGCGTGCGGATCGGCGGGCCCTCGATCGGTTCGTTCAACGACGGCAACATGATCGAGCCGTTCGACGTGCACGACCCGCACGGGCTGCGCATCGGCGAGGTCACCTCGGCCTGCCACTCGCCGCGAGTGGAGGGCAACATCGGCTTCGCCATGGTCCCGGTGGCCTACCAGGAGTTCGGCACCGAGCTCGTGGTGCACACCCAGCACGGCCCGCAGCAGGCCGAGGTGGTCGAAAAGCCGTTCCTGGACCCGCAGAAGGACATCCCGAAGACCGCGCAGCGCGCGGCCACGGCGTAGCGAGGCGGGCCATCATGGACACCGGAATCCAGCGACTCGAAGAATTGCTGTGCAGCGCCCGGTTCGAGGTGCTGCCGGTGCGCGGAGTGGTGCAGCGCTGCGAGCAGCTGCCCGCGGGCACCACCGTCACGGTCACGTCCTCGGCGGCCAAGGGCCCCGAGGCGACACTGGCGACCGCGGCACAACTTGCCGCGGCGGGGATGCGGGTCGTGCCGCACCTGGCGGCCCGGTCCATCAAGGACTCCGCGCACTTGTCCGGCCTGCTGGACCGGGCGGAGGCGCTGGGCAGCGGCGAGGTGTTCGTGATCGCGGGTGACTCCCCGGCGCCCGCCGGGGAATTCCCGGACGCGCTGGCGCTGCTGCGCAGGATGGACGAGCTCGGCCGCAGGCCGGGGCGGGTCGGCATCAGCGGCTACCCGGAGCGGCACGCCTTCCTGTCCGACGAGGCCACCGTGCGGGCCATGACCGACAAGGCCGGTTACGCGGACTACGCGGTCTCGCAGATCTGCTACGACCCGCAGCGCATCGCGGCCTGGCTCGGCGAGGTCCGCGCCCGCGGCGTGCTGCTGCCGATCCACATCGGACTCCCGGGAGCGGTGGACGTGACCAAGCTGCTTCGGGTGTCGATGAAGATCGGGCTCGGCGAGTCGCTGCGGTTCCTGCGCAAGCAGCACGGCATGGTCAGCAAACTGCTGGCGCCCTACAACCCGGATTCCCTCGTGGACGGCCTGTGGCCGTACCTGGACGAACCCGCACCGGGGATCGCGGGCTGGCACCTGTACACGTTCAACGAAATCACCCGGACCGCCCAGTGGCGCGATGCGGCGCTCGCCCGGATCCAGGAGGTTCCCGCATGAGCATTTCGTCCGATCTGGACATCTCCCGCGCGAGCACGCTGCGTCCGATCGACGAGGTGGCCGCGCAGCTCGGACTCGGCCCGCACCTGCTGGAACCGTACGGCAGCCAGGTGGCGAAGGTGTCGCTGGACGCGGCCGAGGAACTCGCCGACCGACCGCCCGCCCGCTACGTGGTCGTCTCCGCGGTCACCCCGACACCGCTCGGCGAGGGCAAGACGACCACCACCGTGGGACTCGGGCAGGGCCTGCGCTACCTCGGGCACAACTCGGCGGTGGCGGTTCGCCAGCCGTCGATGGGCCCCACGTTCGGCATCAAGGGCGGCGCCGCCGGCGGCGGCTACAGCCAAGTGGTGCCGATGGAGTCGCTGAACCTGCACCTGACCGGCGACATGCACGCGGTAACCGCCGCGCACAACCTGCTCTCCGCGATGCTGGACAACCACCTGCACCGGGGCAACGAGCTGGGCATCGACCCGCACCGGATCACCTGGCGGCGGGTGCTCGACGTCAACGACCGGGACCTGCGCTCGATCGTGACCGGGCTGGGCGGGAACGCGGACGGCACGCCGCGGCAGACCGGGTTCGACATCACCGCGGCCAGCGAGGTGATGGCGGTGCTCGCGCTGTCGAACTCGCTGCACGACATGCGGCGCAGGCTGGGCCACATCGTCGTCGCCTACACCGCCGAGGGAACCCCGGTCACCGCCGAGCAGCTGCGCGCGGCCGGGGCGATGACGGTGCTGATGCGCGAGGCGATCAAGCCGAACCTGATGCAGACCACGGAGAACACTCCGGTGTTCGTGCACGCGGGACCGTTCGGCAACATCGCGCACGGCAACTCCTCGGTGGTGGCCGACCGGATCGCGATGCGCTGCGCCGACTACGTGGTGACCGAGGCCGGGTTCGGCGCGGACATGGGCGCGGAGCGGTTCTTCAACATCAAGTGCCGGGCTTCCGGCCTGCGCCCGGACGCGGCGGTGCTGGTGGCCACGGTGCGGGCGTTGAAGGCGCACTCCGGCAACTACCGGATCGTCGCGGGCCGGCCGCTGCCGCCGGAACTGCTCGCGGAGAACCCGGACGACGTGCTGGCCGGGGCGGCCAACCTGCGCAAGCAGATCGAGAACATCCGGATGCACGGGGTCTCGCCGGTGGTGGCGGTGAACGCCTTCCCCAGCGACCACCCCTCGGAGCACGCCGCGATCCGGGAGGTCGCCGAGGCCGCGGGTGCCCGCGTCGCGATCAGCAGTCACTTCCTCGACGGCGGGAAGGGCGCGAAGGACCTGGCCGAGGCGGTGGTGGAGGCCGCCGAGGAGCCCAGCAGCTTCGAGCCGCTCTACCCGGATTCGGCGAGCCTGCGGGAGAAGATCGACGTGATCGCCCGCCGGGTGTACGGGGCGGACGGCGTCAGCTACACGCCGGCCGCGGCCCGCTCGTTGCGGGACTACGAGGCGAACGGGTTCGGCACCTTGCCGGTGTGCATCGCCAAGACGCACCTGTCGCTGAGTTCGGACCCGACGCTGCTGGGCGCCCCCACCGGCTGGACGCTGCCGGTGCGGGAGGTCCGGGCCTCGGTCGGCGCCGGATTCGTGTACCCGATCTGCGGGGACATGCGCACGATGCCCGGGCTCGGTTCGCATCCGGCGGCCGAGCAGATCGACATCGACGAGCACGGCCAGGTCGTGGGGCTGAGTTGACCGATCTCGACGCGAGCGTGCGGGATTTCCTGGACGAGGTGGCCGCGCCGACTCCGTCCGCCACCGGCGGCGTGGTCGGCGCGGTCACCGTCGCATCGGCGGCCGGGCTGGCGGCGATGACGGCGCGGCTGATCCGTTCGTCCTCCCGGGCGGCTCGGGCGGAGGCGTTGCGGCAGCGGGCGACCGAGCTCGCGGTGGCCGATTCCGAGGCGTACCAAGCGGTGCTGGCCGCGCAGCGGCGCAGCGGCGAGGATCCCGCGCGGGCCGAGGCGGTGCGGGAGGCGCTGGCCGGGGCGGCGGGACCGCCCGCGAAACTGGCCGAGGTGGCCGCCGAGGTCGCGGCGCTGGCGGCCGAACTCGCCGGCGATGCCACTCCCGCGCTGCGCGGGGATGCGCGCACCGCCGCCACGCTGGCCGCGGCTTGCGCCCGATCGGCGGCCGAGCTGGCGCGGATCAACCTCACGTCCGCGGGCGCCGACCTCGCCGCCGCCGATGAGGCCGATCGGCACGCCACTGAGGCCGCCGGGCACGCCCGCTGAATCCTGCGGTTCCTAATGGGCCGGTCCAACGACCACGACCGAGCGCACCGAGGCGCGCGTTCCGGTTCGTCGCGATCGGCCCGCGGCCGGTGCGGTCGTCAACGGGTTGAGGTTTCTTCTCGGACCCCCTCGAAGCTCCGGACGGCGTGCTGCGCCAGGGGACGGGCACGGGGATCTTGCGCTCGCGCGCAAGTAAGCTCCGCGGCGTGCAGGTTCTGCGTTCGGTCGTGCTCTTCGTGCTGGCCGCGTTCGCCGAGATCGGCGGCGCGTGGCTGGTGTGGCAGGGCGTGCGGGAGCACAAGGGTCTGCTGTGGATGGGCGCGGGAGTGATCGCGCTCGGTGTCTACGGGTTCGTGGCGACGTTGCAGCCCGATGCGCACTTCGGCCGCATCCTCGCCGCCTACGGCGGGGTGTTCGTCGCGGGCTCGCTGCTGTGGGGTGTGCTGGTCGACGGGTTCCGGCCGGACCGCTGGGACCTCATCGGCGCGGCGCTGTGCCTGGCCGGCGTCGGCGTGATCATGTACGCGCCGCGGTGATCCCGGTCAGTCCGAGACGCCCAGCCGCAGGTGCTCGATGTGGTAAACGGCCTCGTCCAGCAGCTGCGCGACGTGGTTGTCGTAGAGCGAGTACACGACGCTGCGGCCGGACCGGTTCCCGCTGACCAGGCCCAGCGAGCGCAGCAGCCGCAGCTGGTGGGACACCGCGGAGGGTTCCATGCCCACGGCTTCGGCGAGTTCGCCGACCGGCCGGGCGCCCTGGCGCAGTTCGCTCAGGATCAACAGCCGCGAGGGCGTGGCCAGCGCTTGCAGCGTCTCGGCCACCGAGGACGCGGATGCCGCGTCCAGCTTCGCGGCGGGCGTCGCCCTGGCCTCGACTCCGTGACCCATGGGCGCAGTGTATCGGCAGGGGTTCGATGCCCCGTCCGATGATTTGCGGCCGATGATTTACGGCCTGAACGATTGAACACCTGAGCAGTCATTCATGTATCTTGGCGGCGTCCGCACAGCAGAGGAGCCGCGATGCCGACCACGCTCACCCGCCCGGCCGCCGCCGGGGAGTCCACGCCCGCGAGCAAGCGCGGCCTGTTCGCGCTCGCCGAGGCCCGCTGGGCGGGCGCCGCGCTGGCCGCCTACCTGCTCGGCTTGGCCGCGGACCTGGGCGGCGGCCCGTTGTGGCTGAGCTGGGCGCTGTACCTGACCTGCTACGTCACCGGCGGGTGGGAGCCGGCCTGGGCCGGGCTGCAGGCGTTGCGGGACAAGACGCTCGACGTGGACCTGCTGATGATCGTGGCCGCGATCGGTGCGGCGGCGATCGGGCAGGTCTCCGACGGCGGGCTGCTCATCGTCATCTTCGCCACCTCCGGTGCGCTGGAGGCGTTCGCGACCGCGCGCACCGAGGACTCCGTGCGCGGGCTGCTCGACCTCGCGCCGGACACGGCCGTGCTGCTGCGCGACGGCGAAGAACGCACCGTGCGCACCGAAGACCTGGACGTCGGCGACGAGATCCTGGTCCGCCCCGGCGAGCGGATCGGCGCGGACGGCGAGGTCGTCGCGGGCGGCAGCGAGGTCGACCAGTCCAGCATCACCGGTGAACCGGTGCCCGCCGCCAAGACCGGCGGCGACGAGGTGTTCGCGGGCACGCTCAACGGTTCCGGGGCGCTGCGGGTGCGGGTGAGCCGGGACGCCTCGGAGTCGGTGATCGCGCGCATCGTGGCGATGGTCGCCGAGGCGGGCGCGACGAAGGCGCCGACGCAGCTGTTCATCGAGAAGGTGGAGCAGCGCTACTCGGTCGGCGTGGTCGTGGCGACCTTGGCGGTGTTCGGGATTCCGCTGCTGTTCGGCGAGGCGCTGGAAGGCGCGCTGCTGCGGGCGATGACCTTCATGATCGTCGCCTCGCCGTGCGCGGTGGTGCTGGCGACGATGCCGCCGTTGCTGTCCGCGATCGCCAACGCGGGCAGGCACGGCGTGCTGGTCAAGTCGGCGGTGGTGATGGAGCGGCTGGCCGACGCCGGGCGGGTCGCGCTGGACAAGACCGGCACGCTCACCGAAGGCGTGCCGCGTGTTGCCGAGCTGCGGGCCGAACCTGGGCACAACGAGCAGCGCGCGCTCGAGCTGGCCGCGGCTGCGGAGCTCTACAGCGAACATCCGCTGGGCAGGGCCGTGGTCTCCGCGGCACGGGAACGCGGTCTCGACGTGCTGGAGGCGACGGATTTCCAGGCGCTGCCCGGCCGGGGTGTCGCCGCCACGGTTTCCGGGCACCGCGTCGAAGTGCGCAGGCCGGACGAGTCCACCGGGCGGGTGGCCGAGGTCACCGCCTCCGGGCGCACCGCCGTAGTGGTCGTCGTCGATGGTGCGCAGGCCGCGGTGCTCGGGCTCACCGACCGGCTGCGCCCGGACGCGGCGGCCGCGGTGCGCGGGTTCCGATCCCTGACCGGAACCGGGCCGACGCTGCTGACCGGCGACAACGCGCCCGCTGCCGAGCGGATCGCCGCGGAGGCCGGGATCGACGACGTGCGCGCGGACCTGCTGCCGGACCAGAAGGTCGAGGCGGTGCGCGGGCTCGGCGAGCCCGCGCTGGCCGTCGGCGACGGCATCAACGACGCGCCCGCGCTGGCGGCCGCGCACGTCGGTGTGGCGATGGGCCGCGCCGGGTCGGACCTGACGCTGCGGACCGCGGACGCGGTGGTGGTCCGCGACGAACTCGCGGCGGTGCCGAAGGTCGCCGGACTGGCACGGCGTGCTCGGCGGCTGGTGCGGCAGAACCTGGTCATCGCCGGTTCGTTCATCGCCGTGCTGGTGGTGTGGGATCTCGTCGGCGAGTTGCCGTTGCCGCTGGGCGTGGCCGGGCACGAGGGTTCCACGGTGCTGGTCGGGCTCAACGGGTTGCGGCTGCTGCGCGCCGCGGCGTGGCGGTGAGCTTCTTGCCCGCGGCGTCCTTTGCGACCATGATCGGATGGGATCGACCGTGGCCGTGGCGGTGCACGACGGGTACTTCGGGTGCGGGACCGGCGCGGGCGCGGCCAACCGCGCGTTCTTGAGCGTGCTGGCCGAGGTGCTGCCGCCGCAGGTGCGCTTGGTTGTGCTGCCGGTCCGGCTGGACCCGGCAGGTGCCGAGTACCACGCGGAGTGGCACGCCGAGACCCGGGCGATGCTGCGCCGGGCCGAGGTTCATCCGGTCGGGAACGGCACCTGCGGCGCTGATCGATTCGGGACTCTGCCGGATTTCCGCCACCTTGCCCGGGAAACCTCGCGTGTTCTGCGGGAACGCGTTGTGCGGCAAGGGGATTCCGTGCTGTGCGTCGCTTTCGACGTGCCGTTCCTGGGATTGGCGGAGGCGGTACCGCCCGAGGTCCGGCTGGTGCTCGTGCCGCGTTCCACCGGCCTGCTGCACCAACCGCACGACACCGAACGGGTGCAGTGGGAACGCCGATGCCTGCGGGCCGCGGCGCGTCGCGGCGCGCGGATCGGCTGGATCTCCCGGTTCATGGCCGAGCATCTGCGCCGGGATCACGGAGTTCCGGACTCGGCGCTGGTGCCGCTGCCGGACGGGCTGCTCGACTCCGAGCGGCCACCGGTGGCGGACGTTCCCGTTGCGGCGCAACGAGGTTTCGTGCTCGCTTTCGGCAGGGCCGAGCCGTACAAGGGATTCGGCGACTTCATCGAGGCGCTGCGGCTGCTGGGTGCCGATGCCCTGCCGCACGTCGTGCTGGCCGCCGTCAGCGAAACCCCCGGGCGAACCGCCTACCAGCGGGAACTCGCCGCGGCGCTGCACGGGCTCCCGGTGACTTTCCTGGCCGACTTCGACCCGGCGGTGCGGGGAATGCTCGGTCATCCCGCGTTGCGCGCGGTGGTGGTGCCGTCCCGCAGCGAACCGTTCGGCCGCGTCCCGCTGGAGGCGTACGCGGCGGGTGCCGCACCGGTCGTGGCGACGCGGACCGGCGGGTTGACCGAGCAGGTCACCGACGGGGTCACCGGATTCCTCGCCGAACCCGGCGACCCCGCGGAACTGGCCCGAGCGCTGCGGAGGGCGTTGCGCTGCACGCCGGAACAACGCGCGATGATCCGGCGGCGGGCGACCGACGTGCTGGGGCGGCACGACTACCGGGAGTCGATCATCCGATTCCTGCGCGCGAACGGCTACCGTGTGCCCATGCTGGCGAGGAGCGCAGGTTGAGCGACGGGCTGGTGCGCACGATCGGGACGCAAGCCGCGCGCTGGCGAACCGTTGCGCCGCAACGGACTGTGCTCGTCGTCGTGCACAACGTCACGGCGATGACGCGGCTGCTGGACGTGCTCGCGCTGTTCGAAGGCGACTTCCGGGTCCAGCTCAGCTACACGTGGAACGGTTCGGATCCGTTCCCGGACGGACTGCACCGCATGCTCGCCGACCGCGGAATCCCGCTCGTGCCGTGGAATCAGGCGCTGCTGACCCGGTTCGACCTGGCGATCGCCGCCAACCTGGGCGGGCTGGTGGAGGTCGAGGCACCGATTCTCTCGATACCGCACGGAATTCGCTACACTAAAGTTTTGCCGCGGAGACCGGAGACCGGAGACCGGAGACCGGAGACCGGAGACCAGAGACGGGCGGCGGGCGTTCGGCCTCGACCCGCAGTGGGTGCTCTACGAAGGACGTCCCATCGCCTCGGCGCTGGTGCTTTCCCATGAGCAGCAACGAATCCAGCTCGCCGAGGCGGTCCCGGAGGCAGCCGACAGCGCTGTGGTCGCGGGCGATGCCTGCTACGACCGGTTGCGCGCGAGCCTGCCGTGGCGCCCGGCCTACCGGCGCGCGCTCGGTGCGGACGGGCGCACCCTGCTGGTGGTCAGTTCGACCTGGTGGACCGACTCGGTGCTGGGGCGAGCTCCGCAGCTGTTCGCCGAGCTGCTCGCCGAGTTCCCGGCCGACGAGTTCCGGATCGCCGCGATCCTGCACCCGAACATCTGGTACGGGCACGGCAGCAGCGAGGTCCACCGGATGCTGGCGCCGCACGAGCGTTCCGGGCTGGTCGTGGTGCCACCGGAATTCGGTTGGCGCGCGGCGCTGATCGCCGCGGACTACGTGCTCGGCGACCACGGCTCGGTGACCACTTACGGCGCAGCGCTGGGAAAACCGACGCTGCTGGCCGCCTTCCCGGAGTCCGAGGTCGCACCGGGGTCCATAGTGGACATGGTCGGGCGAACCGCCCCTCGCTTGTCCGGCGGCGAACCGGTCCGGCCCAGGCTGGACGATGCGGCCAGGACGGCCGGGAAGTTCGGCGCCATCAACGAACTCGTGACGTCCTGCCCGGACGAGGCGGCCGATCGGCTGCGCCGGTTGTGCTACGAGATGCTGCGGCTTCCCGAACCCGCGACCGAACCGCCGGTGCCGCCGGACGACCTCACCGGGCTGCCCGCGCGACCGTGGAGCTGGCGCCCGACGGCGGCCTACGCGCAAGCCGAGGTGCTTGCGGACGGTTCGCTGCGCGTGCGGCGGTTCGCGGCGGAAATGCTGCACGCCGGGGAGTCTCCCGCGGACAGTCACTTGGTGGTCACCGCGAACCATCCCGGCCGGCGGCTGCGCGGAATCGCCGACGTGGTGGTGCTCACCGAGGACTGGCCGGATGTCGAGCAGTGCCTCGCCGAAGCGCTGGCCGGGCGGCCCGGTGCGCGCGTCGCTGCGGCGGTGGCCGGCGACTCGTGCCTGGTCAGGACCAGCACGGGCGAGACGGTGCGGATCACCGCTGCACGGCCGGGCTCGTGCGACCCGGCGTGCTTCGCCTCCGCTGTGCACGGATGGCTCGCAGCGGGCAACCGCCTCGGCGAGCTCGCTCAGCAGACCGCGGTCAACGGCGTGCCCGTGACCGTGTCCTATGTGGTCGCCGACCGGTACCGCAACGGCACTTGATCGGTCCGATGATCAAGCAGGTAGGTGGTGCGGCGGTCGCCGTCCAGAGCAGTGCCGCGTTCGAGAGCGAGGGCGTTGCCGACCTACTGTCGCAGGCAAGTCGGAGCTGTCCTGTACGGTCGATTTGTGCTGCCGCCCGCCACCAGGGCGGATGCGGTGCGGGCGGACGGGGAGAGAGGCCACGAGCATGATCGTTGTCACCGGCGCCACCGGTGGGCTGGGCAGCGCCACCGTCGAGAACCTCCTCGAGCGCGTGCCCGCCGACCACATCGGCGTAAGCGTCCGCGACGTCGCCAAGGCGCAGCACTTCGCCGATCGCGGCGTCCGCGTGCGGCAGGGCGCCTACGAAGATCCGGCCGCGCTGCGCAACTCGTTCGCCGGTGCCGAGCAGGTGCTCCTGGTATCGGGCAACGATCCGGCGGCCGACGTGGTCGGCCTGCACCGCAACGCCATCGAGGCCGCCGTCGCGGCCGGTGCCCGGCGGATCCTCTACACGAGCCAGCAGGCCGCGGTGCCCGGCAACCCGTATCTGCCGTCCGAATTGCACATCGCCACCGAGTCGATCCTCGCGACGTCTCCGGTCGCTTGGACCGCACTGCGCAACGGCGCCTACGGCCCCCTCGACCAGGTACTCGGCCCGTGGCAGCAGACCGGTGAGATCGCCCGACCGCAAGACGGTCCCGTCCCGTACACCGACCGCGCGGACGTGGCCGAGGCCACCGCGGTCGTCCTCGCCGGCGACCGCGCCTTCGACGGCCCGATCACGCTCACCGCGCCGAGGGCCGTCACCTTCGACGATCTCACGGCGATCGCCTCCGACCTGACCGGGCGCACCATCGAGCGCACCGTCCTGGACGACGAACAGTGGGTCGCCGAGGAGATCATGAACGGCGTGCCGGAACAGGCGGCCCGCCTCATGCTCACCTGGTACCAGGCCGGCCGCGACGGCTACTTCGCAGCGGCCGATCCGCTGATGACCGAGCTCCTCGGTCGCGAGCCCAGCAGCGCCACCGACCGGCTCGCGGCCGACATCGCCGCCTGAAGCGCTAAGAAGTTCTTTCAGAATGATTTGCGTAACGGTGCCGGTAGCGGAATCTCAGCGGCTCCGCCGCTGACAAGACAAGACCGAAAATCATACTGAAACGACTCCTAAGACCGCGACGGACCGTCCTGCTCGGCGCGGTCCCACAGCGCTTGCGCGCGCTGCTGGCCGAGCACGGTCGCGACTTCAGCGGCTTCCCGCGCGCACGTGCTCGCCACTTCCCGATCGCCGAGCCGTTCGTGGATCTCGCCGAGCAGCTCCAGCGCATCGACCCGCCAATCGGGAATCCGCAGCCGCACGAAGGAATCCAGCGCGAGCCGAGCCTGCTCCAACGCGGCCGCGGGCTCCGCCGTGCGCAGCTGCGCCTGTGCCAGCGGCAGCAGCACCTTGGCCACGTTCCCGGGCTCACCGAGGTCTTCGAAGACCTCGGCGGCGTCCCGCAACAACTCCTGCGCCTCCGCGAACCGGCCGAGCCGCACCAGGACCCGGCCCGCGTGCATCCCGTGGAGCGCAAGCGGACGCCGCCGGCGCTGCGCCGCGAACCGCTCCGACACGATCGCCTTGGAGCGGTCGAAGCATTCCAGCGCGGCGTCGAGCGAACCCGTCCGTTCCAGCACGAACCCGGCCCACTCGGTGGCGCTCTGCTCGCCCCACGCATCTCCGTGCGCCACCGCGAGCGCACGCGCCCGCTCGAACTGCTCCGCGGCGGCGGAATCCTCGTGCACCGCGAACAACGCGGCGCCGTACTGCCAGCGCATCCGAGCTTGCGCCGCCGGGTCGGCGATCTCCTCCGCGGCGGAAACGCCGAGTTCGTGGCTGTCCAGCCAATCCCCGTACAGCGCGCGGTCCGAGTAGTACGGGTGCAGGCTTTCGCACAGCTGCCACACCTGTTCCCACATCGCGAGGTCGGCGGCGGTGCGCACCGCGGCGAGCAGGTTCGGCCGTTCCTCTGCGAGGTCCCGCAGCGCCTCCCCGCGCGCGTCCGGTCCACTGTGGGCAGTGGGCACCGCGGCGTAGCGCTGCTCGCTGATCCGGCGCCGCCCGGACAGCACCTTGTCCCGCCCGATCGCGAATTCGTGGTAGTCCACGACCATCCTGGTCAGCGCCGCGGCGAGCTCGCCCGCGTCACCCGCTTCGCGGCCGTGGTCGGCGACGTACAGCCGGGTGAGCGCGTGGAACCGGTAGCGCCCGCCCGCCCTGCTCAACAACCGCAGGCGCTGCAGGTCATCCAGGAGTTCGGTGGTCTCGAACTCCGGCAGGTCGAGCATCGCGGCGGCCGTGCGTGCCGAGAACGTGGCACCGGGATGCGCCCCCAGCAGCCGGAAAGCGCGTTCTTGCGCGGCGGACAACTCCTCGTGCACCGCTTTGAACGCGACCTCGGAGAGCTCGGCCCCGTCGTCGAACCGCAGCCGCGGCAGCACAGCCCGCGGGACAGGATTCCGTCCACATAGGAGGCGAGCGGCACCCGCCCGGCGAGCTTGCCGCGCAGCAGATCCAGCGCCAGCGGGTGGCCACCGCAGGCGTTGGCCACCTTGCGCAGCGCCGCGCGGTCGTCGTCCGAAACCGGTTCGCCGAGATCGCGCCCGGCCAGCGCCTCCGCGTGCTCCGAGCCGAACGGTTCGACCGGCACCGAAACCGCGTCCAGCCCGAGGGTTTTGCGCGTGGTCACCAGGACGCAGCTGCGTTCCGACGCGGGCAGGACCTCGGTGACCTGCGCGGTGCTGGCCGCGTCGTCGAGCACCACCAGCATCCTGCGGCCACTGGTCAGGTTGCGGAAAACCGCCTGGCGATCGGCCGTCCGCACCGGAGTCATAGCGGGCGGAACGCCCAGCTGGGCCAGGAACCCGCCGAGCACCTCGTCGGCACCGGCAGGGCCGCCCGGAGCGGAAGCCGCCAGGTCGGCGAACAGCGCTCCGTCCGGGAACAGGTGCCTGTTCGACCGGCCCCAGTGCACCGCCAGCGTCGTTTTGCCGACCCCCTGCATCCCGGGCAGCAGCGCCAGCAGCTGGGTCCCGGCGGCCTCGGCCGCGCGCAGGAGCTCGTCGAGTCTGCCGGACTCGTGCTCGCGGTCGAGGAATCCGGTGGGTTTCGCAGGCAGCGTGTCCGGTATCGCCGGGCCCGCGTCCTCGGACGACCCGAAGATGATCCGCTCGGCGTTGATCACGCCCGCCTGCACGAAATTCCCGTGCACCTGCGAGTTGTTGGAGTTGTGCCAGGCCGGATCGCCCATCGCCGCCCCCGGGAGGTCGTTGATCTTCTCCGGGTGCGACCTTACCGTGAGCGAAAAGCGCACGGTGATCGATCGATCACCCGCGTTTGCCGCTGTCGCGAGTGGATACCCCGGGGCCGGTGCACCGGCACGGTCACCGCAGCTGCCGGGCGGGCGGCAACCGACTAGGAGCAGGAGGAATCCGGCGAATGAGCGCTGCGCAGCAGCCCGGTGAACCACGGGACCAGGCGCATCCCGACGGGCGCGACGGTTCGTCCGGCCCGGAAACCGATCGCGACGATCGGTGGACAGCTGGCCCGAGCTCGTCGGACCCGAACTCGGCGGGCAGGGACGCGGCGGACGAGAACGCAGCGGACCCGGGCGCAGCCGACGAAGACACCGCCGACCAGGACGCTGCCGACCAGGACACCGCAGTTCAGGACACCGCGAACGGGGGCGAAGCGGACCAAGACCGAACGGACCGGGAAGAAGCGCAGCGGGAGGAGGAGGCGGCCGGACGCTCGGCAGGCACCGACCGCGACGAGATCGACCACCGCAGCAGTGATGAGTCGCAGCGCGAAGCATCGGAAACCGGCGAGCCGGACCGCACGCTGGGCCTGGTCGCCGACCCGGACATGCCGGAGCGGGTGGCCCGCTACCTCGCCGAGGAACTGCCGGAGCTGCTGGGCGACACGCACACCTGGCGCGTCGAGGTCGATGTGGACCCGGTGACCGCAGGCCGCCGCAACACCCGGGACATCCTGCGCTCCACCCGGGAGCGGATGAACCAGCACGACTGGGACTACGCGATCTGCCTGACCGACCTGCCGGTGCGGGCGAACCGCAGACCGGTGTTGGCGGACGCGAACATCGACGAGCGCGTGGGCGTGGTCTCGCTGCCCACGCTCGGCGGCACCCAGCCGTACCGCCGGTCCCGGCAGGTCGTGCTGCAGCTGATGGACGAGCTCAACCACGACGACGACGGCGCCGAGAACCGGCACGGGCTGGACAGCAAGCTCACCGAGCTGGTCGCTCCGATCCACCGGGAAAGCCGGGAGCAGGACGGCGAGGTCGACGTGCGCTACTCAGCCACGCGAACGCGCGGGCGGGCGCGGCTGCTCAGCGGGATGGTGCGCACCAACCAGCCTTGGCGGCTGGTCTTCGGGCTGCGCAGCGCGCTCGCCGCGGCGTTGGCGACCAGCGCGTTCGGGCTCTCGTCCAGCACCATCTGGCAGATCGGCGACCTGCTCGGCACGACCCGGCAGGTGATCGCCTCGCTGGCTTCGATCGCGGTGCTGGTGTTCTGGCTGATCACCGCGCACGGGCTCTGGGAGCGGCGGCAGCGCAACAGCGAACGCGACCCCGAGCAGGTGCTGCTCTACAACACCTCCACCGTGCTCACGCTGACGATCGGGGTCAGCGTGATGTACGCCGGGCTGTTCGTGATCAACCTGCTCGTGGCGTTGTTCCTGGTGCCGACGAATCTGCTGACCAGCACGCTCGGGCACGCGGAGTTCAGCGTCTACGTGTCGCTGGCCTGGGGGTTCACCACCATGGGCGTGGTCGCCGGTGCGCTCGGGTCGAGCCTGGAATCCGATCAGGCGGTGCGGCAGGCCGCTTACGGCTATCGCGAGGAGCAACGCCGCGGAGAACGCAGGCGGGAAGGCTGAAAGGACTCTCCTCGGAAACGCCCGCGAACGACCGGTTGACGCGTTTCCTGCTGCACGTTCAATATTTGCGTTGAGTTCAGACGGATCACCGCGACCAGCCGAACTTGCGCCGGGCTTGGGCGGTGACCTGCTCGGATGCGATTCGTCCCAATTAGCCGGAAGCCGAACACGTCACAACATAGTTGCGTGTCGCAACCTTTCGGTTAGCCTCGTCGGCAACGAATGTGAAAGGCATACGGAAAGGTGCACTCGTGACCGTTCACGAGCAATGGGACATCGTCTCCAGCGTCGGCTTCACCGCGCTGGCCGTCGCCGAAGGCCGCGCGATCGAATCCCGCCAGGAGAACCGCCTCATCAACGATCCCTACGCCGCCGACCTGGCCGCGGCCGCGGATGCGCCGCAGTTCAAAGGACCCGAAGCGGCCGAGATCCTGCAGCAGTTCGCGGGCGGCTACCTCGGCGTGCGGACCCGCTACTTCGACGAGTTCTTCCTGCGCGCCGCCGCGAGCGGGGCCCGCCAGGCCGTCATCCTCGCCTCCGGCCTGGACACCCGCGCGCACCGGCTGAACTGGCCGGACGGGATGCGCGTGTTCGAGATCGACCAGCAGAAGGTCATCGACTTCAAGGTCGACACCCTGCGGCAGCTCGGCGCGCAACCCACCGCCGAATGGCACCCGATCCCGGTCGACCTGCGCGACGACTGGGCGACCGCGCTCAAGGACGCCGGTTTCGACACCGGCGTTCCCACCGCGTGGCTCGCCGAAGGGCTGCTGCCCTACCTGCCCGCGGCGGCCGAAGCGCAACTGCTGCAGACCGTGACCCAGTTCTCCGCGCCGGGCAGCCGTGTCTCCATCGAGCACTTCGCGGGCAACATCGCCGCGGCGCTGCAGAACGAGCAGCTCATCGAGATGGCCAAGGAATGGGGCATGGACCTGCCCTCGCTGTTCAGCGGCGAAGAGCGGCCGGACGCCGATGACGAGCTGCGCAAGCTCGGCTGGACCGTGCGCCACGACCCGGCGCTGGAAGTCGCCGCGAGCTACGGCCGCACCTTCAGCGAGTTCGAGGAGCAGATGCAGGCCGGTCAGTTCCTCACCGCGCACCTGGACGGCTGAACCCGGTCACCGGATCCGACGCGCGATCGCCCCTGTTCTCGGCGGGAACAGGGGCGATCGGCGGCGGTTCGCCGCAGCGGTGCGCTCAGCGCAAACCGGCGGTGCTACCGCACGGCTCAGATTTCGGTGCTACCGCACGGCGCAAATTTCGGTGCTACCGCACCACGAGAACCGGGCAACGGGCGTGGTGCACGAGCTTCAACGCCACCGAGCCCACCATCATGCCGGTGAACGCACCGTGCCCCTTGTTGCCCAGCACCATCATGTCCGCCTGCGGCGACAACCCCACCAGCTCGTCCACCACGTGCCCGCGGATCAGCCGCTCGCGGATGTCGACGGACGGGAACTCCGCGCGCACCGCCTCGGCCACCTTGTCGAGCTGCTGCCGGGCGCGCTGCTCCAGCTCGGAATCCGAGGTGGGCAGCCGGTAGCCGAACTGCACCGGCTGGTGCCACACCGAAACGGCGTGCACCAGACCTCCCACCTTCTGCACGTACTCCGCGGCCCAGCGCAGCGCCCGCTGCGACTCGTCGGACCCATCAATGCCTGCGACAACGGTCTGCGGCATGTCGCTCCTTCCGATCGCGGCCGAAAGTAGATCTTATGGGCGAAATCGGACGGAGGCCACCAGCACACGCCGTTACTGCGGACCGACCGACTTCACCTTCACCTCGGCGTGCCCCTGTTCGTCGGTCGCGGCCAGGTCGACTTCGGCGCTGATGCCCCAGTCGTGATCGCCTTCCGGGTCGGCGAAGATCTGCCGCACCAGCCAGCGCCCGGCCTCCTCGCTGATCATGAGCAGCGCAGGGCCCCGCGCGTCGGCGTCGATGCCGATCTCGTCGTACTCCGCGAAGTAGCCCTCCAGCGCCTCGTCCCAGGCCTGCGCGCCGAACTCCGGATCCAGCTCGCCGAGCTGATCGGTCCAGCGCCGCGCGGCCAGCTCCACGCGGCGGAACATCGCGTTGCGCACCTGCACCCGCAGCGCCCGCTTGTTCTGCGAGAGCTTCGCGGGCCCCTGCTCGGCCGGCGCCTCCGCGGTGACCTCGGCACCGGGATTGCGCAGCCTCTCCCACTCGTCGAGCAGGCTGGAGTCGACCTGCCGCACCAACTCGCCGAGCCATTCGATGATGTCGGTGAGCTCTTCGGTCTTGGCGTCATCGGGCACCGTGTGCCGCAGCGCCTTGTAGACGTCGGCGAGGTAGCGCAGCACCAGCCCTTCCGAGCGGGCCAGCCCGTAGTGGTTGACGAACTCCACGAAGTTCATCGCGCGCTCGTACATGTCCCGGGCCACCGACTTGGGCGACAGCTCGTGCTCGGCGACCCACGGGTGGCCCTTGCGGTAGGTCTCGTAGGCGGCTTCGAGGACGTCTTCGAGCGGCTTCGGGTAGGTGATGTCCTCGAGCAGTTCCATCCGCTCGTCGTATTCGATCCCGTCGGCCTTCATCCGCGCCACGGCCTCACCGCGGGCCTTGAACTGCTGCGCCGAGAGCACCTGCCGCGGATCGTCCAACGTGGACTCGATGATGGACAGCACGTCCAGCGCGTACGTCGGCGAGTCGGTCGCCAGCAGCTCGATCGCGGCCAGCGCGAACGGGGACAACGGCTGGTTGAGCGCGAAGTCGAACTGCAGGTCCACCGTCACCCGCACCCGGCGGCCCTGCTCGTCGGGCTCGGCCAGCTCCTCGACGACCCCGGCGGCCAGCAGCGCCCGGTAGATCGCGATGGCGCGCAGGATGTGCCTGCGCTGCGCCGGGCGGTCCTCGTGGTTGTCGGTGAGCAGGTGCTTCATCGCGGCGAACGCGTCGCCGGGGCGGTTGATCACGTTCAGCAGCATCGAGTGGCTGACCCCGAAGCTGGACACCAGCGGTTCCGGTTCGGCTTCGACGAGCTTGTCGAAGGTCTTCTCGCTCCAGGACACGAAACCCTCGGGCGCCTTCTTGCGCACCACCTTGCGCCGCTTCTTCGGGTCGTCGCCCGCTTTGGCCAGTGCCTTGGCGTTCTCGATCTCGTGCTCGGGAGCCTGCACCACGACGTAACCCGCGGTGTCGTAGCCCGCCCGGCCCGCGCGCCCGGCGATCTGGTGGAACTCGCGGGCCTTGAGGTGCCGGGTTCGGGTCCCGTCGAACTTGGTCAGCCCGGTCAGCAGCACCGTGCGGATCGGCACGTTGATGCCGACGCCGAGCGTGTCGGTGCCGCAGATGACCTTCAGCAGGCCCGCCTGCGCCAGCTGCTCCACCAGCCGCCGGTACTTCGGCAGCATCCCCGCGTGGTGCACGCCGATGCCGTGGCGCACCAGCCGGGACAGCGTCTTGCCGAACCCGGCGGTGAACCGGAAGCCGCCGATCATCTCCGCGATCCGGTCCCGCTGCTCGCGGCTGGCGACGTTGACGCTCATCAGGCCTTGCGCCTGCTCCAGCGCGGAGGCCTGGTTGAAGTACACGATGTAGACAGGTGCCTGGTTGCCGCCGAGCAGCTCCTCGATCGTCTCGTGCAGCGGCGTCATCGCGTAGCGGAACGTCAGCGGGATCGGGCGTTCGGCGGAGCTGACCACCGCGGTCTCCCGGCCGGTGCGGCGGGTGAGGTCCCGCTCGAACCGGGTGACGTCGCCGAGCGTGGCCGACATCAGCACGAACTGGGCCTGCGGGAGCTCCAGCAGCGGCACCTGCCACGCCCAGCCGCGTTCCGGCTCCGCGTAGAAGTGGAACTCGTCCATCACCACCTGGCGCACGTCGGCGCGTTCGCCGTCCCGCAGCGCGATGTTCGCCAGGATCTCCGCGGTGCAGCAGATGATCGGCGCGTCCGCGTTGACGCTGCTGTCGCCGGTCATCATGCCGACGTTGTCCGGGCCGAAGACGTCGACGAGCGCGAAGAACTTCTCCGAGACCAGTGCCTTGATCGGCGCGGTGTAGAAGCTGCGCGCGCCCGCGGCCAGCGCGGTGAAGTGCGCTCCGGTGGCGACCAGGCTCTTGCCGGACCCGGTCGGGGTGCTGAGGATGACGTTCGCGCCGGTGACCACCTCCATCAGCGCCTCTTCCTGCGCCGGGTACAGCTCGATGCCGTGCCCGGAAGTCCAGGTGGTGAACGCCTCGAGCAGGCCGTCGGGGTCAGGGGCGCCGGGCAGGTGGTCCGTCAGATTCATGGCCCCCGAATCGTCCCCGCCCGCCTTCGGCGCACCGCAGCCGGGGTCGCGCGCGCAACGGCCCGCGCGGTTTCTCACCCGATCGGGTAGCTGGTCGCTGTTCGGGGGTGGATCGCCGCGGCGCGGAACGCGGAGACTCGGGGCATGCCGGAACGACAGGTGCGGTTCATCGGCGGGCCGCTGGACGGGCGCGAGCAGGAGCTGCGCGAATCGGAGGCGGTGCACGGGCGCCTGCTCCGGCACATCCACCTGCACGAGGGGCCGAAGATCGTCACCCGGTACCGGCTGCACTACAGCAACGACGCGGGATGGGAGTACCACACCGAGCATTGAGCCGGGGTCCGATCCGGGGCCAGCGGATCCGAGTCCGAGGAATCCGGGGCCGAGAGATCCGGCGCGGAGGGGCCGGGTCCGAGCGCTCCGGGGCGCGAGCGCCGGTCTCCGGGCATTGCGATCGAGATCCACCCGGTTCAGCGATGCGAACGTGCGTTCGCATCCGGATGATGAAGTCATGGACCTGATGACGACGCCGCGCGAGACCGAAATCCCGGCGGCGGGATCCCTGGCGACCGGCTCCCTGGCGACCGGCTCCCTGGTGACCGGCTCCCCGGCGACCGGAGCCCCGGCTTCCGGCTCCCGGGAATCCGCGCACGGCCGGGCCGAGCTCGAGTCCGCGACCCGGCCCGGCCGGACCGAGCGCGCGCGTTCTGCGACCGCCCGGGCGGCGCGTGAATCTTGGGACGTGAGTCACAGGTCAGCGGCCGTTTCGGCGCCTGCGCGCGTCCTACCATCGGGCTCCATGGCGCCCTCAGACCGGCTCTCAACGCCGAGCGGCCCCCGCCCCGGGCTTCGCCTGGGCGGTGAGTTCCCGCAGCCCACCCACCAGGAATGGCAGGCGCAGGTGGAGAAGATCCTGCGCCGCACCGGCCGGATCGCCGAGGGCGAGCCCGCGCCGGACGATCCCGCCGCGATGCTGAACTCCGCCACCTACGACGAGATCACCGTGCGGCCGCTGTACACGTCCGCGGCAGGCGACTCCGGTCTGCCCGGCTTCGCGCCGTACGTGCGCGGGAGTCGTCCGGAGGGGTCCGCGCCGGAGGGCTGGGACGTGCGGCAGGAGCACGCACACCCGGATGCGGCCCGGACGAACCAGGAGGCGCTCGCCGACCTCAACGGCGGCGCCACCTCCCTGACGCTGCGGCTCGGCGCGGGCGGGATCGCCGTCGACGACCTCGCCGACGCGCTGCACGGCGTGCACCTGGACATGATCGGGATCGTGCTGGACGCGGGCGAGCAGGCTCCGCAGGCCGCGGCGAAGCTGCTGGAGATCGCCGCGGGCCAGGATGTCGCGCCGAGCGCGCTGCGCGGCAACCTCGGTGCCGACCCGCTCGGCGTCGAGGCGCGCACCGGCCGCGAGGTCGGGCCGGCCGATGCGGTGCGACTCGCGCGGCGCTGCGCCGCGGAACTCCCGGGAATGCGGGCGATCACCGTGGACGCTCAGCCGTACCACGAGGCCGGTGGCTCGGATGGCGCGGAACTCGGTGCCTCGCTGGCGGCGGGCGTGACCTACCTGCGGTGGCTGACGGCGGCCCCGCCGGAGGGGGCCGGGCTGGACGTCGGGACCGCTTGCGGGCTGCTGGAGTTCCGCTACGCCGCGACCGCCGACCAGTTCCTCACCATCGCGAAGCTGCGGGCCGCACGGCGGTTGTGGGAGCAGGTCGCGCGGCAGTCCGGGGCACCCGAGCAGGCGCGGGCGCAGCGCCAGCACGCGGTGACCTCCGCGGCGATGCTGACCCGCCGCGACCCGTGGGTGAACATGCTGCGTTCGACGATCTCGACGTTCGCCGCCGGGGTCGGCGGGGCGCAGGCCATCACGGTGCGCCCGTTCGACGCCGCGATCGGGCTGCCGGACGCGTTCGCGCGCCGCGTCGCCCGCAACACGCACGCGCTGCTGCTGGACGAGTCGCACCTGGCCCAGGTGATCGATCCGGCGGGCGGGTCCTGGTACGTCGAGACGCTGACCGACGAGCTGGCCGACGCCGCCTGGGAGTGGTTCCGCGAGATCGAAGGCGCGGGCGGGCTGCCCGCTGCGTTGCGTTCCGGGATGGTGGCCGATCGGCTCTCCGCGATCTGGCAGCGCCGCCGGAACGCGCTGGCGCACCGCAACGACCCGATCACCGGCGTGAGCGAGTTCCCGGACCTCGAAGAGCAGCCCCTGCAGCGCGAGCCCGCCCCGGCCGAGCCGTCCGGCGGGCTGCCGAAGGTGCGCTACGCCCAGGAGTTCGAGGAGCTGCGCGACGCCGCGGACGCGCAGGCCGAGCGGACCGGCGAACGACCCGCCGTCTTCCTCGCCACGCTCGGACCGCTGGCGACGTACAACGCACGCGCCGGTTTCGCCAGGAACCTGTTCGCCGCCGGCGGGCTGGCCACCCCCGAAGCGGGCCCCACCGAGTCCGCTCAGGAGGTCGTGCGGGCCTACGCCGAGCAACCCAGCGCCGTGGTGTGCCTGTGCTCGGCGGACCAGGTCTACGCCGAGCGCGCCGCCGAGACCGCCAGGGCGCTCAAGGAGGCCGGCGCCGAATCCGTGCTGCTGGCCGGAAAACCCAAGGACCGACCGGACGATGTGGACGGTTTCGTGCACACCGGCTGCGACGCGGTCAAGGTCCTGCGCACCGCGCACCGCACGTTGGGAGTCGAGTGATGAGCATCCCGAACTTCGCAGACATTCCGCGGGACGAGGCGCCGTCCGCTGCCGGCGGGCCTGCCGGGAACGGGAACTCCGGCGATTGGGACTCCGCGGTGCTCTCGGCCACCGGCAAGGAGGCCGACGCCCTGGTGTGGGAGGCGCCGGAGGGCATCGGCATCAAACCGCTCTACACCGAGGCCGACACCGCCGAGCTGGATTTTCTGGGCACCTACCCGGGAATCGCGCCGTTCCTGCGCGGGCCGTACCCGACGATGTACGTGAACCAGCCGTGGACGGTGCGCCAGTACGCCGGGTTCTCCACCGCGGCGGCGTCGAACGCCTTCTACCGCCGCAACCTCGCGGCCGGGCAGAAGGGGCTGTCGGTGGCGTTCGACCTGGCCACCCACCGCGGCTACGACTCCGATCACCCGCGCGTGGGCGGTGACGTCGGCATGGCCGGGGTGGCGATCGACTCGATCTACGACATGCGCCAGCTCTTCGACGGCATCCCGCTGGACAGGATGAGCGTGTCGATGACGATGAACGGCGCGGTGCTGCCGGTGATGGCACTCTACATCGTCGCCGCGGAAGAACAGGGCGTGCCGCCGGAAAAGCTGGCGGGGACCATTCAGAACGACATCCTCAAGGAGTTCATGGTCCGCAACACCTACATCTACCCGCCGCAGCCGTCGATGCGGATCATCTCGGACATCTTCGCCTACACCTCGCAGCGGATGCCGAAGTTCAATTCGATCTCCATCTCCGGTTACCACATCCAGGAGGCCGGGGCCACGGCCGACCTGGAGCTGGCCTACACCCTCGCGGACGGCGTGGAGTACCTGCGCGCGGGCAAGCAGGCCGGCCTGGACATCGACGCGTTCGCGCCCCGGCTGTCGTTCTTCTGGGGCATCGGGATGAACTTCGCGATGGAGGTCGCGAAGCTGCGCGCCGCCCGCCTGCTGTGGGCGAAGCTGGTCAAGGAATTCGGCGCGCAGAACCCGAAATCGCTGTCGCTGCGCACCCATTCGCAGACTTCCGGCTGGTCGCTGACCGCGGCGGACGTCTACAACAACGTCGCGCGCACCTGCGTGGAGGCGATGGCCGCCACCCAGGGCCACACCCAGTCCCTGCACACCAACGCGCTCGACGAGGCGCTGGCGCTGCCGACGGACTTCTCCGCGCGCATCGCGCGCAACACCCAGCTGGTGCTGCAGCAGGAATCCGGCACCACCCGCGTCGTGGACCCGTGGGGCGGCAGCCACTACATCGAGCGGCTGACCCAGGACCTCGCCGACCGGGCGTGGGCGCACATCACCGAGGTCGAGGGCGCGGGCGGGATGGCCCAGGCCATCGACGCGGGCATCCCGAAGCTGCGGGTCGAGGAGGCGGCCGCGCGCACCCAGGCGCGCATCGACTCCGGGCGGCAGCCGCTGATCGGCATCAACAAGTACCGCTTCGACGGCGACGAGCAGATCGACGTGCTCAAGGTGGACAACGCCGAGGTCCGCGCCGAGCAGTTGGACAAGCTGCGCAGGCTGCGCGAGGAACGCGACGACGCCGCGTGCGAGGACGCGTTGCGCAAGCTCACCGGCGCGGCCGAGGCCGCGATGTCCGACGAGCGGCCGAACGACCTGGACCACAACCTGCTGACCCTCGCCGTCGACGCGGCCCGCGCGAAGGCCACCGTCGGTGAGATCTCCGAGGCCATGGAGAAGGTGTTCGGCCGCCACTCCGGCCAGATCCGCACCATCTCCGGGGTGTACCGGGACGAGTCCGGTCCGTCCGAGTCGCTGGAACGCGCCCGCGGAGTCGTCGAGGAGTTCGCCGAGGCCGAGGGGCGGCGGCCGCGCCTGCTGGTCGCGAAGATGGGCCAGGACGGGCACGACCGCGGTCAGAAGGTGATCGCCACCGCCTTCGCCGACCTCGGTTTCGACGTGGACGTGGGCCCGCTGTTCCAGACCCCGGCCGAGGTGGCGCGCCAGGCCGCGGAGTCCGATGTGCACATCGTCGGAGTGTCCTCGTTGGCGGCCGGGCACCTGACGCTGGTGCCCGCCCTGCGCGACGAACTCGCCGCGGTGGGCCGCGAAGACATCATGATCGTGGTCGGCGGGGTGATCCCGCCCGCGGACTTCGAGGCGCTGCACGACGCGGGCGCGAACGCGATCTTCCCGCCCGGCACCGTCATCGCCGAGGCCGCGCTCGGCGTGCTGGCGGACCTGCGGACCCGTCTCGACCTCGACTGAGGTTTCGCTACCCGACCCACTGAGCAGATCCATTCCGCAAGGACCCGTGATGCCGCGCGAGATCAACGTCGAGGATTACGCCAAGGGCGTGCTGGAAGGTTCCCGCACGAAACTGGCGCAGGCGATCACGCTGGTCGAGTCGACCAAACCGGCGCACCGGGCCAAAGCGCAGGAACTGCTGGTGCAGCTGCTGCCGCACAGCGGCGGGGCGCACCGGGTGGGGATCACCGGGGTGCCCGGCGTCGGCAAGTCGACGTTCATCGAATCGCTGGGGACGTCGCTGACCGCGGCCGGGCACCGGGTCGCGGTGCTCGCGGTCGACCCGTCGTCCACCCGCAGCGGCGGCAGCATCCTCGGCGACAAGACCCGGATGGGGACGCTGGCGGCGGATCCGGCCGCGTTCGTGCGCCCCTCCCCCTCGGCCGGAACGCTCGGCGGGGTCGCGCGCGCCACCCGCGAGACGATCGTGCTGATGGAAGCCGCGGGCTTCGACGTGGTGCTGGTGGAAACGGTCGGCGTCGGGCAGTCCGAGGTGACCGTGGCCGGGATGGTGGACTGCTTCCTGCTGCTGACCCTGGCCCGCACCGGCGACCAGTTGCAGGGCATCAAGAAGGGCGTGCTGGAACTCGCCGACCTGGTCGCGGTGAACAAGGCCGACGGTCCACATGAGACGGACGCGCGGAAGGCGGCGCGCGAGCTGCGCAGCGCGCTGCGGCTGCTCACCCCGGTCAGCGCCTCGTGGAAACCACCGGTGCTGACCTGCAGCGGACTGACCGCGGCAGGCCTGGATTCGCTGTGGGAGCAGGTCGAGCAGCACCGCGCCACGCTCGCCGAAACCGGCGAGCTGGCGCAGAAGCGCAGCCGCCAGCAGGTCGAGTGGACGTGGTCGCTGGTGCGCGACCAGCTGATGGCCGAGCTCACCGCCCATCCCGGCGTCCGAGCCATCGTCGAAGATGTCGAAACCCGCGTCAGCCGGGGCGATCTCACCGCGAGCCTGGCGGCCCAGCAACTCCTGCAAGCCTTCAACCGCGAATGACGATTCCCCCGGCCGCCCGCCCGCGCGCGGCGAAACCCACCACGGCGCGGAGTTGAATCCGTCCCGGCGTTCGCTGTTCCGGGTGCAGCCTCCCGCTGCGCACTGCGTCCCTCGCGCAAGATCTCCGGCCCCGGCGGGATTCGTCCGGCCGGGTGCGGACGTTCGGGTGGCGGCATTGGCCCGTACGGTCGTTTTTCCGGAAATTCCGGGAAGTTCCGCGCCGGCGGTCCGCGGCGGAGGGCGATCATGCGAGGTGTTCGCTGCCTTTCGGTTGGGGGTCGGCATGAGCGACGGGGCCTCGAACGTCTTCTCCGGGAATGCGCGCAACGTCGTGCAGGCGCAGCACATCTACGGCGGTGTGCACCTGCACCAGCCGGAAGTCCCGGTGCCGCGGCAACTTCCGCAGCGCGTCACGCACTTCACCGACCGCGAGGCGAGCCTGACCGCGCTGGACTCCTGGCTGGCCGAACCGTCCGACTCCGCCGCACCGACCTGGTTGATCGTCGGTTCCGGAGGCGTCGGCAAGACCTCGCTGGCCGCGTTCTGGGCGCACCGGGTGCGGGACAGCTTCCCCGACGGCGACCTCTACGTGGACTTGCGCGGCTACCACGTCAGCCGCAGGCGCGACGCGGACGAGGCGCTCGACGAGGTGCTGCGCGCGCTGGGCGTGCCGAGCGAACGATTACCCGTCGACCCGGCCGCGAAGGCCACGATGTACCGGACCATGCTGCACGGCCGCCGTATGCTGATCGTGCTCGACAACGCTGCCGCTGCCGAGCAGATCCGCCCGTTGCTGCCCGGTTCTCCGGACTGCCGGGTGCTGATAACCAGCCGCAGTCACCTGACGAGCCTGACGACCAGGGAAGGAGCCGGCCGGATGTCGCTGGACGTGCTGCCCCCGGACCGCGCGGTCGAGCTGCTGCGCAGGACCGCCGGAGCCGACCGGGTCGACGCCGAGCCGGACGCGACCGCCGAGCTCGCCCACTACTGCGGATACCTGCCGCTGGCGCTGCGCATCGCCGCCGAACGGCTGGTGGCCGGCGCGCAGCTGCGGATCGCCGATCTCGTCGCGGAACTGGCCGACGAACGGGAACGGCTCGACGCGCTGGCCATCGACGAGGACGAATTCACCACTGTGCGCGCGGTTTTCTCCTGGTCGTACCGTTCGCTCGCGCCGGAGGCGGCACGGCTGTTCCGGCTGCTCGGTCTCGCCGAGGGCGCCGACATCGGGTTGGACGCCGCAGCCGCGCTGGCCAACATCTCCCGACCCAAGTCCCGCAGGCTGCTGGAATCCCTGACCGGTGCTCACCTGCTCGACGAGCACCAGCCGCAGCGCTACCGCTTCCACGACCTCGTCGGCCTCTACGCCGCGGAATGCGCGCAGTACGACGAGAGCGCCGAGGAACGCGACGCGGCCGTCCGCCGCCTGCTGTCCTGGTACCTGCACGCGACGATCGGCGCGTCCTGGAAGGCCGAGCCGAGCTTCACCCGCCTCCCGATGCAGCTGCCGGATTCCCCGGGATCGGTGCCGGAATTCACCGATCGGCCGACGGCTTTGCACTTCTACGACGCCGAACGCGCGAACCTGCTGGCCGCGGTCCGGCAGGCCGCGGACCGCGGCGAGCACGTTTTCGCCTGGCAGCTGCCGGTGGCGATGTTCGCCTTCATGCTGGCCCGCAGGCCGGTGGCCTACTGGCTGGAATCGCATCGCATCGGGCTGGCCTCGGCCGCCGCGCTCGGCGATGAGCTGGCCGAGGCGTGGCTGCTGACCAGTGACTCCATCCCGCGCAGCACGCTGCAGCAGCACCAGGTGGCGCTGGCGGAACTGCAGCGCGCGGTGCCGCTGTGGCAGCGGTCCGGCCCGGAGTGGGCGCAGGCGTGGGCGTTGCGCGACCTCGGCGGCGCGTACTACGCGCTGGGGCGCGACGAGGAGGCGAACGAGGCGCTGGAACGCTCGCTGAGCATGCACGTCGAGCTGGGTGACGAGTGGGGCGAGGAGACCACGTTGAGCGCGCTGGCCAAGGCCGAGCACCGCCTGCACCAGTACGACGAGGCGATCCGGCACCTGCAACGGACCATCGAGATCCGCCGCTCGCACGGCGACCGCCGCCTCGAGGGCAGCTGCCTGAGCGAGATCGGCCTGGTGCTCGGCGCCACCGGCCGCACCGGGGAAGCCGTCGAGCACTTGGAGCTGGCGCTGGAGCTGCACCGGGACGTGGAGTACAGCTACGGCGAGGCGCTGGACCGCGAGCGGCTCGCCGACATCTGGGACACCACCGGGCGTCCCGTGCAGGCCCGCGAGCAGCGCAGGCTGGCCGCGCAGCTCTACGACGAGCTCGGAGTCCCGCACGAACTCGCCGGTTGAGCCGCACCGGCGCGCGCGTTGCCGCGGTGCGACCGGTTCGACGGACTTGTTGCCACAATGGCTCCATGTTGGACCTGAGCGTGGAACCGGATTCCGGGGTTGCGCCGTTCGAGCAGGTGCGTTCCGGGATCGCCGAGCGGATCAACTCGGGTGCGCTGCCGGTCGGCGGCAAGCTCCCGACCGTGCGGGCGCTGGCCGCGGATCTGGGCATCGCGGCGAACACCGCGGCCAAGGCGTACCGCGAGCTGGAGCAGGCCGGGCTGATCGAGACCCGCGGCCGCGCGGGCACGTTCGTCAGCTCCACCGGTGACCGCAGCAGCAGGCGCGCCGCCGAAGCCGCCGCCGAGTACGCCCGCACCGTGCACGCTTTGGGCATCCCGCCCGCGGAAGCCTTGGCGATGGTCCGCGCCGCCCTCGACGCCCCGGCTTGACCCCGTTCCTCCAGGAGTGAACGGCCCGTTCGCCCAATCTAGCCGGGCGAACAGGTCGTTCACTCGGATCGCCGGGGGCGGGGCGAGTCGGCGAGACGCGAGCCGGCGCGTCACTCCGGCAGGTTCGCGACGAGTTCGCGCAGCGGTTCGGCGAGATCCGGGTGATCGCCCATGTCGACGCGGTGCAGGATGCGCGCCGCCGCGTAGCGCAGCGCGGTGCGGCCGTGCGGAGCCTCCAGCACGTCGGCGAAGGTTTCCCAGACCTGCGCGGCGGTGCCCGGCGTGAGCAGGCTGTAGCAGTACAGCGAAGCCGCGTCCGTGCCCGCCGGGCCGCGCCCCCACAGCTCCCAGTCCAGCAGCCCGAACCGCGGCCGCAGCAGGTTCGCCCAGTGCAGGTCGCCGTGCACGGTTTCCCAGTGCTCGATGCGCAGGTCGATGCCGAGCGCGTCGTGCACGGCCCGCCGCATCGCCGGTTCGTCGTCGCGCATCCGCTCGGTCGCCACCTCGCGGACCGCGTCGATGGTGCCGCGCAGCTGCTCCCACCAGTCGGCGGGCAGGTCAAGTTCGGCGCGCAGCACATCGGTGTCCGAGCACCGCTGCCCGGGCACGAACGTCATCAGCTCACCGCGTTGCCGCCGCGCCTGCTCGACGTCCCATTGCACGAGGCCGAGCACCTTGGGCTTGCGCACGCCGGTGATCGCGTTCGAGTCGGCGTTGCCGGTCCACCAGTCCCCGTCGGCCCATTCGAGCTGCTCGGACACGACGCGCAGCCACCTCGGCCCTGATGTGCTGCGCACGGCCGCGCTGATGGAGCGCAGCCGCCAGCCGAACACCGGCTCGCCGACCACCGCCACCTCGAAGTGCTCGGCGGCGCGGTCCAGGTTCTGCCGCATCCACTCGCCGAAGATCTCGTCGGCTTCTTCGCTGGGGGTGTCGTCGTCCACGGCCATCACCCGATGATGTGGCATCGCGTTCGTGCGGGCGGGGCGGGGTGCGGATCAGTGCCCGTCCAGCAGCCGCCGCATCGCGGCGATCTCGTCGGTCTGGGTGGCCAGGACGTCCTGCGCCATCTCGTGCAGCTGCTCGTCGTGGCCGGTGGTGAGCAGGTCGGTGGCCATCCGCAGCGCGCCCTCGTGGTGCGTGGCCATCAGCCGCAGGAACAGCTCGTCGAAGTCGGCGCCGCGCGAATCCGCGAGTTCCCGCAACTGCTCCGGAGTGGCCATGCCGGGCATTCCGCCGTGTGCCGCGTGATTCCCGTGCCCGCCAGCGCCGTGCGTGCTCAGCCACCCTTGCATCGCACCGATTTCCGCGGGCTGCGCGGCGCCGATGCGTTCGGCCAGCGCGCGCACCCGCGGGTCCGCGGCCCGCGTCGCGGCGAGTTCGGTCATCCGCACCGCCTGCCGGTGGTGCTCGATCATCGAACCGGCGTAGGAGACTTCCGCGGCCATCGGCCCGTCATCCGCGCGGGCCTCGACCGAGCGCACGACGCGCGGTTCATCTCCAGGCGCACCGGGCAGCACCACTGGCGGCGAGGCCGAGGAAGTTTCCGGCTGCTGCGCCGAACAGCCGCTCACCACCCCGGTCAGCAGCAGGAAGGCGGCGAACACCGCGCGACGATCGGACACCGCGTCCCCCTGAAGACATCCGCCCGGCCTATTGGTCGAACCGCGGATTCCGAACATACTGATCGAATGCGGCGAGGGGTAGCCGCTGATCGAGGAAGTGGGGTGATGGTGTTGAGCTCCAAGCAACCGACCGGCCGCCGGTTCCGCGCGCTCGGCTCACTGGCCGCCGCCGTGCCGCTGCTGCTCGGCGTCCTGTTCGCGGCGCCGTCGTCGGCGACTCCGCCGAGCGAGCACCCCGAGCAGAACACCGCAGCGGCTTCGCGGGCACAGCCCGCCGATCCGGACCACAGCCCGAACATCGCGCACTTGGCGAATCTTCCGAAGCAGCCGCCGTTCGACAACATCGACGCCTACGGCACGGACATCGCGTTCCAGGGGGACCACGCCTTCGTCGGCAACTACGACGGGCTCGTCGTCTACGACATCTCCGAGCCGCAGCGGCCGCAGATCGTTTCGCAGGTCTCCTGCCCCGGCGGCCAGGGCGACGTGTCCATTTCCGGGAACCTGCTGTTCGTCTCCACCGACTACCCGCGCAGCAACGACACCTGCAGCAGCGAGGAGACCGACGCCGCCGACCCGAACGGTTGGGAAGGCATGAAGGTCTTCGACGTCAGCGACCCGGCCGAGCCGCGCTACGTCTCCGCGATCCCGACCGACTGCGGCTCGCACACGCACACCCTGGTGCCGGACAAGGCCGGGGAGTCGGTGTTCCTCTACATCTCCTCCTACGGCCCGGCGCCGGAGTTCCCGCAGTGCAAGCCGCCGCACGACAAGATCTCCATCGTCGAGGTTCCGCTGGACGACCCGGCGCACCCCGCGCTCGTCGACGCGCCGGTGCTGTTCCCGGACGGCGGCAACCCGGGCGCCGAGGGCGGCATCAGCGAAACCACCGGGTGCCACGACATCACGGTGTTCCCGGACAAGGACCTGGCCGCCGGAGCCTGCATGGGTGACGGCGTGCTGCTGGACATCTCCGACCGGGCTGCGCCGAAGGTCACCGAACGAGTCCGCGACGACGCGAACTTCGCGTTCTGGCACAGCGCCACCTTCAACAACGCGGGCACGAAGGTCGTGTTCACCGACGAGCTCGGCGGCGGCGCGGCGGCGACCTGCAACCCGGCCACCGGACCGCACCACGGCGCGGACGGCGTCTACGACATCGTGGGCTCCGGGCCGGACGCGCAACTGGAGTTCCGCAGCTTCTACAAGCTGCCGCGGGCGCAGGCCGACACGGAGAACTGCGTCGCGCACAACGGTTCGCTGATCCCGGTTCCGGGTCGCGACATCATGGTGCAGGCGTGGTACCAGGGCGGCGTTTCGGTGTGGGACTTCACCGATTCCGCGCGACCGCACGAGATCGCGCACTTCGACCGCCCGCCGTTCGACCCGGGCGAGCTGCAAACGGCCGGTTCCTGGTCGGCGTACTACTACAACGGGCACATCTACTCCAGCGGCATCCAGGAAGGGCTGGACGTGCTGAAGATCCGCGATCCGCGCACCGACCCCGCCGAGCAGGTCCGGTTCGAGGAGTTCAACCCGCAGACCCAACCGGTCCACGCCGGCTAGTCCGAAGTGGACAGATGACGCGGGCCGCCGGCTCCCCGGCCGGCGGTCCGCTCATGTGCGCCTGCGGCGAACTCCTTCCGCGACGCGGCGGCGTTCACTCCCCGTCGGAACCGGTGTGCGGCGCCTGCGGCGGGCCGAACGTTTCCAGCACTGCGGCGAATTCGCCCGCGGTCAGCGCTTCTCCGTAGCGCGGGCCGACGGCGAAGTCGCAGCCGAGCTGCTGCCACCACCGCGCCTGCTCCTCGTCGTGCACATCGCCCACGCACACCCGCACGTCGCTGTCCCGCAGCAGCCCGACGAGCTGGCGCACCGCGCGCACCTCCGGCTCGTCGTCGGCGCAGCGCCCGTTCACCAGCTCCACCAGTTCCACCGCGAGCCGCACACCCCGCACCGGAAGTTCCCGCAGCACCCGGAGTTCCTGCGGTGCGCCGCGGAACGAGTGCAGCATCGTGCGCACGCCCATCGACCGCAGCACCCGGATGTTCTCGCGGATCTCCTCCGGCGAGTTCATCACCGCGTCGGTCGGCATGCACAGGTGCAGCCAGCTCGCGTCCAGCTCGTCACCGGCTCCGAGCACGCCGCGCACCAGCGCCACCAGGTCCGGGTCCCGCGACTGGTTCGTGCTCAGCTCGATCAGCACGCAGGTGTCGTGCCCGGCGCGGCTCCACTCCGCGAGCTGCTCCCACACGCAGCGCAGCATCCAGTCCCGCAGTTCGAGCGTGACCCCGGAACCTTCCGCGAGCCGCAGGATCTCGGCGTGCTCCAGCGGTTCGTGCCCGTCCGGCTGCCAAGCCAGCTGCGCCTCGACCGACACCAGCGCACCGCTGCCGATATCGGCGACCGGGCGGTAGCGCACGTCGAACCCGCCCAGTTCCAGCGCGCCAGGCATGATCGCGGCCAGCTTCGCCTCGGTGCGCTCGTCCGGGGCCACGTCCGGGTCGAACAGCGCCCACTGCCGCTTGCCGGCGATCTCGGCGCGGCGCAGCGCGACGTCGGCCTCCCAGATCATGCTCGTCGGGTCGCCGTCGGCGACGCTGCGGCGCACCACGCCGATGCTGGCCGAGGTGGCGATGCCGTGCTCGCCGATGTAGATCGGCTCGGAGAGCTCCTCGTTGATCAGTGCGGCGAACTCCGGGATCTGCGCGGTGCGCGGGGATTCCGCGACCAGGATGGCGAACTCGGTGCCGCCGAACCGGGCCACCAGCGCCTGTTCGCCTTCCACCAGTTGCTCCAGGCGGCGCGCGACCGCGCGGATGATGCTGTCGCCGACCTCGTAGCCGAGCCCGTCGTTGATCAGCTCGAACCCGTCCAGGCCCAGGTGGTAGAGGGTGAGCACGTCGTCCGGCGCGAGGTTGCCGAGCGCGGCTTCCAGCCGGGTGCGGAAGAACTGCCGGTTCGCCAGGCCGGTCATCGCGTCGTGCAGCGCCTGGTACTGGAACCGCTCCTGCAGCAGGTGCAGTTCGCTGATGTCCTCGACCATCGTGACGAAGTGCTTCGGTTCGTCCTCGGCGTCGCGCAGCAGCGACACCGCAAGGTACGTCCAAGCCTGCTCCCCGTCGGCGCGCAGCAGCCTGCGCCGCTCGCGCAGCCGTTGCGCCGGTCCGCCCTCGGCGAGTTCGGCGTAGGCGGCGGTGAGGTAGGCGGCCTCCTCCGGGTGGAACAGGTCGTGGATCGTCATCGAGAGCAGATCGGATTCGCGATGCCCGAGGGTTTCCGCCAGCGCCGGGTTCACCTCGACGAACCGGCCGTCCAGCGAGCAGATCGCCACGCCGACCGGGGTGCTGGTGAACACTTCGCGGAACCGCTCGTCGCTGGCGTCGCGTTCCCGGTCGGCCCGCAGCTTCGAGTGCAGCAGCGCCCGGGTGGTGAACTCCTCGCGCGCCACCGAGCGTTCGCGTTCGGCCGTGGCGAAACCCGCGGTGATCGCGGTGAGCAAGTGCATCAGGTGGCCCACCGCGCCGACGCTGGACTCGCCGACCACGTAGTCCCGGATGAGTTCGAGCGTGCGCGGCAACGCGCCTTCGCCGGTGGCGTGCAGGTCCACCAGCCGTTCGCCGACGGCATGGCCGGCTGCTTCGACCTTGCCGGGGTCTTGCAGCGCTTCGGCGAGCACGTCGACGAGTTCGGACAGCTGCCGCTGCAGCTCGTCCGGGGGCAGCGCGATGTCCGAGGTGTCCACCAGGCGCTTGGCCCACCGCAGCGTGAAGGTCCTGCGCCAGCCGGTGCTGTCCGGGCGCACGGCCGGCTCGGCCGCGGTCCCGCGCACCGGGTTCGGATCTCCCATGCTCAGCTCACCCGTCCATCGACCACCTGCCGGCTGATCGCGCACCGGCCGAGGCGAAGCGCTCCCGCCTCGAACATCGCCACCCCGAACATCGCCGACGTGTCGGCCAGACTACTGGGTGACGTCCAGCTCGCGGCGCGAAGTCGACCTCGCCCGAATGCCGGATCGGCCGTGCCACGTTCGTGATCATCATGCCCCGGATGGCCGGGAGATGATCACAGGGGCCGCTCGGCCGTCGTGCCCTCAGCGACCAGATCGTCCAGCTCCTGCACGTCCGCCTCACTCAGCTTCACCTGATCGGCCGCGCAGTTGCTCTCCAGGTGTTCGATCGAGGACGTGCCGGGGATCAGCAACGTGTTCGGCGCGCGGTGCAGCAGCCAAGCCAGCGACACCTGGGCGGGTGCCACCCCGAGCCGCTCGGCCACGCCGCGCACCACCTGATCGCTGAGCGCGCGGCTGTTCGGCTGGAACGCCGAGCCCAGCGGGAAGAACGGCACGAACGGAACGCCGAGCGCCGCGGTCCGGTCCAGCAGGTCCGCGGCGGCGCGGTCGACCACGTTGTAGGAGTTCTGCACCGCCGAGATCGGCGCGATCGCCCGTGCCTGCTCGAACTGCGCGAGGTCGACGTTGGACAGCCCGATGCTGCGCACCAGGCCCGCTTCGCGCAGTTCGGCCAGCGCGCCGACCTGGTCCTCCCACGGGATGCCTGGCTGTTCGGCGCTGTGCCGCAGGTAGACCAGGTCCAGCGCCTCCAGGTGCAGGCGGCGGAGGTTGTCGTGCACCTGCGCCCGCAGCGCGTCCGGGTGCACCAGCGGCGGCCAGCCGCCGCGGTGGTCCCGGTACGCGCCGATCTTGGTGGCCAGCAGCAGGTTCTGCGGGTAGGGCCGCAGCACTTCCGCGATCAGCTCGTTGACCACCCACGGCCCGTAGAAGTCCGAGGTGTCGATGTGGTCGATGCCCAGTTCCACGGCTCGGCGCAGCACCCGCGCGGCGCGGTCCCGGTCGCCGGGCGGCCCGAACACGCCCGGCCCGGCCAGTTGCATGGCGCCGAAGCCGATGCGGTGCACCGGGCCGGCTCCGGGAACGTCAACAACGTCGTTCGTCACGCTGAAATGCTGCGGCACGCCTACCACGCGGAGCAAGAGCCGAGTTGACCACAATGGACTCCTCGGTGCTGCTGGGCTTGTTCGCGCAGGTGGCGGGGCTGCGGGCCAGGTGGCTCAGCTCGTCTCGGCGCCGCCGCTGAGTAGCCGACCGCGCGAGCAACCGGCACCGCCGCGCAAACCTTCCTGGACGGCCCCCTCAGAGCTGCGGGATCAGCAACAGCCAGCGGCCGCCGATCACCAACGCGGCGATGCCGATCAGGAACCAAACGCCGAGCCACGCCCCGGCGGGGACGCGGGTCAGCCGGGCGAGCTGGTCGGCGTCCGAGCTGGGCGCCCTGCCGCGATTGCGCTTGCCGCGCAGCTCAGCGATCGGGCGCAGTCCGCCGAGCAGCAGGAACCAGCTCACCAGCACGCAGCACACCGCCTGCCATGCGGGCGCGGCGAACCAGGACACCGCGAACAGCGCGCCGCCGGTGAGCACCACCGACAGCACCCCGTAGGCGTTGCGGATGGCCAGCAGCATGATCACCAGCAGCCCGATCGCCACCCACAGCGCTTGGCGGGCCAGGTCGAACCCGACCATGGCCGCACCGCCCAGGCCGAGCAGCGACACCGCCGGGTAGCCGGCGAACAGGGTGAACACCATGCCGGGGCCGCTGGGCCTGCCGGTGGACAGCGTCAGCCCGGAGGTGTCGGAGTGCAGCCGGATGCCGTTGAGGGTTCGGCCGCTAAGCAGCGCGACCACGGCGTGCCCGCCTTCATGGGCGATGGTGACCACGTTGCGCAGCAGCCGCCACGTGCCGTGGTTGCTGATCAGGCCGAGCGCCACCAGACCGAGCAGGAGGGTCAGCGCGCTGCCGGAGTCCAGCAGTTGCGCGGTCCAGCGCTGTACTAATTCGTCCACAGTAGACACACCTGGTCGGGGTTCGGGGCCGCGCCGATCCTACGCAGCGCCCGCGGAGGTTCCGCGCGGCCACCACACGCACCGTTCCGGGGCCGAGTTGGGCGACGGAGTCCATCACTCCGGGCCGGCGCACTGCGGCCTCAGTCGAAGAAGGCCGGGACGTCCACGGGGCCGCCCGCGGACTCGAACTCCGCGTGCACGGCGCTGCGCAGGCGGTCGTCCGCGAGGTAGTCCAGCGCGGTCAGCGCCAGCCCGACCGCACCGTCGAGGACCGCCCGATCCCCCGCCGCCGAGCCCGCGGCAGTGGCGAACCGGGCGGTGTGCAGCGAAAGTCCCGGGTCTTCGAGACCGATCATCGGATGCATCGCGGGCATCCGGAAGCTCAGGTTGCCCAGGTCGGTGGAGCCGGTCAGGTACTCCGGCACCACCCCGCGCGGCAGCGCGTTGCGGCCGCGCCGCCCCTGGTGCTGCGCCCACCGCGCGGACAGCGCCTCGTTGTGCCGGATCGGCAGGTACGGCACCTGCCGGTCCCAGAGCAGTTCCACTCCGCAGCCGGTCATCTCCGCGGCACCGCGCGCGATCGCTTCGATGCGCCCCGCCACGTCCCGCAGCGAACCGGCGTCGGCCGAGCGCACGTAGAACTGGGCGGCGGCCCGCTCCGGCACCACGTTCGGGCGCGCCCCGCCGTCGGTGATGATCCCGTGCACCCGGTCTCCGGACGGCATGTGCTGGCGCAGCGCGGCCACGCCTTGGTAAGTCGCCACGACCGCGTCCAGCGCGTTGCGGCCCATGAACGGCTGTGCGGAGGCGTGCGCGGCGATGCCGTGGAAGGTCACGTCCAGCTGCCTGCGGCCGAGGAACGGGTGCGCGGCGATGTCGTGCGAGAACGGGTGCAGCATCAGCACCGCGTCGACGTCGTCGAACAGGCCCGCGCGGGCGAGGATCTCCTTGCCGCCGCCGCCTTCCTCGGCGGGCGTGCCGAACAGGCTCAGCCGCCCCCTGGTCTGCTCCAGCGCGGCCGCCGCACCGAGGAAACCGCCGGTCGCCGAGGTGCAGATGATGTTGTGCCCGCAGGCGTGCCCGATGCCGGGCAGCGCGTCGTACTCGGCCAGCACCGCCACGTGCGGTCCGTCCCCGCCGCCGCGCGCGACCAGCGCGGTTTCCAGGCCGCCGGCTCCGACCTGCACGTCGAAGCCCTGTGCGCGCAACAGCTCCGCCACGCCCGCCACCGCGCGGTGCTCGCCGAAGCCCTCCTCGGGGTGGGCGTGCAGGTCGTGGCTGAGCTCCAGCAGCGGCTCGGCCAGTTCGCCGATGCGGCTCTCCGCGCGGGCGCGCAACGGCTCGGGCGCGCCGTCGAACTCGGAGCGGATCGGCTCGGCCGAGGCCACCGCGCGTTCGGTCGCCTCGGCGACCGCGCGCAGGTAGGAGTCGTCCGGTGCGGTGGGTTCAGCGTCAGCGGTCATTCCCGCACCCTAGGCGTCCGTGCCCGCGTTCCGGGCACGCCGCGTTCCGGCGCATGGAGCAGTGGACACCCGCCGGTACCGCGCGCCGCGGTCCGCGGGTCCTGTCAGCGGCGGAGCCGATGAGGTTCCGCCACCCGATCCGCTACGCAAACTGTTAGACGGTCTCCACGCCGTCCTCGAACCGGTGCGCCAGCAGCGTGCCGCCGACCACGGCGGACGGGATCACCACCAGCTGCAGCACCGGGATCAGGCACAGCAGGTAGGCGGGCAGCCCGAACCCGAGGGTCGCCGCCTTGTTCGCCCACAGCGACCGGTGCCGATCGCGCAGCGTGCGCCCGCGCCGCTGGAACACCAGCCCCACCATCTCCAGCGCCACCATCCAGGCACCGAACATCGCGCCCAGCACCGGGATCACGGTCTGTCCGAGCACCGGCACGAACCCGAACCCGAACAGCACGACCGCGCCGAGGGCGGCCACCGCCACGAGCTTGACCGAATCCCGGATGCCGCGGCCGAGTTGCCTGGCGAACCCCGCCCCGTCGGCGCGGTCGTCCAGCCCGAGCCGCTGCTCGGTGCGTTCGGCGATGTACTCGTAGAACGGGCCGCCGATCAGCAGCGTTAGCGCGATGAACGTGATCGAGGCCAGCAGCGCGGCGGCGCCGACGAGCACCACGCCGAGCAGCACCCGCACCGCCCGGCGCAGACCTTCGGCCCAGCCGTCCGCGAACGGGGTCATCCAGCCGACCAGATCACCGCTGAAGTACACCAGCGAACCCAGCGCGCCGACCAGCAGCACCGCGCTGATCAGCGCCGGGATCGCGCCGATCACCAGCAGCTTCGGCGAACGCAGGAGCACGCGGAAGCCGGTGCCGAGCGTGCGGGCACCGGTGAGGAAGTTCTGCACTGGTTCTCCTGGGACTGCTGTGCCGGAGCCCCCACGCTATCCGGTCCTCCTGGAGTGAACGGACCGTTCGTCCGAACCACTGGGGCGAACAGTCCGTTCACTGAGATCCGACCGCGGCGACCGGGCCGACCGGACCAACTCCTTACCCCGGCCGGGTGATCCACTGCACTATGCCGTAACACTGGTCGGCCAGCGGGTATCGGACTCCGCACGACTCGCGACGCACCGGCGCCGCCCGAGCCGAGAAGGGGCAACCGTGTTGGGACAGCAGCCGACGATCCTCGACCGCATCCGGCACGGTCAGCCGCGCAACCGGCACCTGCGGGGGCTGTGGCGGCTCACCAAGAAGACGGTCGCCGCCAGCTCCCGGCACCGGCTCACCGGACTGGCCGGGGAGGCCGCGTTCTTCACCCTCATCTCGCTGCCGCCGGTGCTGCTGGGGCTGGTGGGCACGCTCGGCTACCTGGCGGGCGTGCTCGGCGGTGGCACCGTCGCGGCGGTGCGGAACTCGCTGGTGCACGGCGCGTCCGCGGTGCTGTCCCAGCAGGCCATCGACCAGATGATGCAGCCGGTGCTGGACGAGGTGCTCAGCACCGGGCGGGCCGGGATCATCTCGCTCGGGTTCGTGCTGGCGCTGTGGTCCGGTTCGGCGGCGCTGAACGTCTACATCGACACGATCTCGGTGGTCTACGGGCTCGGCGGGCAGCGCAATCTGGTGCGGCAGCGGCTGATGTCGGTGGGGCTGTACACGGCCGCGCTGTTCGGCGGGATCGTGCTGCTGCCGCTGCTGGCGGTGGGGCCGTCGGTGATCGCCGGGTGGTTCCCGCAGGCCGCGGTCGTGGTGTACGCGCTGTACTGGCCGCTGATCGTGGTCGGTTCGATCGCGTCGCTGAGCACGCTGTACGTGCTGTCCGTCCCGCTGCGCACGCCTTGGCTGGAGCACGTGCCGGGGGCCGCGCTGGCGTTGCTGGTGTGGCTGGGGGGCAGTTTCGGGCTGCGGATCTACCTGGACGTGACCATCGAGCACTCCCCGGTCTACGGCGCGCTGGCGGCTCCGATGGGCGTGCTGCTGTGGCTCTACGTCACCGCGTTCGCGGTGCTGCTCGGCGCCACGATCAATGCGGAGTTGGACAGCGTTCAGCCGTCCCGTGCCACGGCGCGGGCCCGCCGCGCACTCGAACTCCCCGGTTCTCCGGAAGCCCCGGAATCCCCGGATTCCTGAGCGCCCGGCGCGAAAACGACGCACAAGTCACAGCGCAGAGATCCGCTCATTTGTTAGGTTAGCCTTCCTTGTCGACTTGGAGGGAAGCGCGATGACCTCTGCCCGAACCCCGCACGCCCGGTTCGGCCGCCGTGCGTTCCTCGCCGGTGCCACCGGCCTCGCCGCCGCCGGGCTGTCCGCCTGCGCCGGTGGTTCCCCCGCCGGCCGAGCGGCACCGGCGGCGCGGATCCCCAACAAGTTCGGCACCGCGGAGGTTCCCGCCGCGCCCGGCAACATCGTCACGCTGGGCATCACCGACCACGACGCGGCGCTGCCGCTGGGCGTGGTGCCCGCCGGGCTGACCCAGTGGGGACCGTGGCAGTCCGGCGTCGGCCCGTGGGTGGAGCCGATGCTGCGCGGGCAGCACCCGAAGCTGCTGGGCAGCGAGGTCGACGTGGAGCAGGTCATCGCGCTGGCGCCGGAGGTGATCGTCGGGCTGCAGAGCGCGCTCACGCAGGACCAGTACAACCGGCTCTCCGCGTTCGCCCCGGTGGTGGCGCAGCCGCCCGGCTCGATCGACTACGGCGTGAACTGGCGGGTGCAGGCCGAGACGATGGGCCGCGCGCTGGGCAAGAAGGCCGAGGCGGACAGGCTGATCGCGGACACCCAGGCCCGCATCGACCGCACCCGGCAGGCCAACCCGCAGTTCGAGGGCCGCACGCACGTCACGGTGCGCACCGACTCCGCAGGCACCTACGCCGCCTACACCAAGCAGGACGCGCGGACCGCGCTGCTCGAACAGCTCGGCCTGCAGCTGGCCCCCTCGATCGACGACCTGGACGACGGCGGCAAGTTCAACGTGAAGGTCAGCAAGGAGCAGGTGTCGCTGCTGGACGCGGACGTGGTCATCGTGACCACCGCCAAACCGTCCGACGTGGCGACGGTGCGGGCCGATCCGCTGCTGAACAACCTGCCAGCGGCCAAGCGCGGTTCGCTGCTGCTGCTGGACGACTACGACGTGACGATGGCGCTCGGGTCGGCGACGGTCACCAGCATCCCGTTCGCGCTGCAGCGGTTGACGCCGATGATCACGCAGGCGTTGCAGCGGGCCTGATCTCCACCGCTCACGCAGGAGTCCGGGCGGTGTAGGCGCGCTGCGTCGGTTGGTCCTCCAACGCCCGCCGGTCCCAGCCGCCGTTCTCGGCAGCGGCTTCGTAGCTGGTCCGCAGGAACCGCAGCAGCGTGCCGTCCGGGTCTTCGGCAGTGCGCACCGCGTCGTAGGGCAGTACGAACTCGCCGAGTTCCGGGTGGTAAGCGGCTTCGCCCGGCTGCACCGGATGATCCTGGAAACCGGCCGGTTCCGGGTAGGCGTAGGCGTAGAACAAGCCCTCGCCCGCACCGCCGGGCCAGAAGCCGCAGCTGCTGAGCTCGTGCGAGTACCCCTCCACCATGACCCGGTCCGGGCAGTTCGGCGCCCCGCCCGGATGCCGCGGCGCCGGGCGCCCGGAGAACCGGGTCACCGCGAGGTCCATCGCGCCCCAGAAGAAGTGCACCGGACTGACCTTGCCGGTGAATTCGGCGCGGAACCGGCTCAGCACGCGGTGCGCGGCCACCAGCTGGCGCCACCACAGGTGCGCGGCAGCGGGATCGTAGGAGGCGTGCAGGGTGTCCTCGGCGAACGGCACGGCTTCTTCGATCTCGTTGGGCACCGGCTGGATCGAGGTGTGCAGGCCCAGCGCGTCCAGCCCGGCCATCGTCTCCTCGTAGAACAGCGCCACCGGTTTCGGTTCCAGCCCGACCCGCCGCTCGTCCCCGGTGGACGAGCGGATGCGCAGCACGTGCTCGCAGAAGTCGAACTCGGCGTCGAACACGCCGGTTTCGGAGGGCACCGCCGAGGTGGTCAGCCCGCGCGGGGTCACGTACAGCGCCACCTGCCACCAGTGGTTCACCAGCGGTGCGTGCGCCAACCGGACCTTGCCGACGATCTGCGTCCACATGTGCAGCGTTTCCCGCGTTTCCGCCCAGTCGGCGACCCGCAGGCTCGGCCATTGCTCCATCGCGGCCTCCTTCCCCGGAGACCAATGGTGAGTCCGCGTTCAGCTGAACGCAGCCGTCACACCGGGGGCCGGACACCGGGCAACTTGCCCGCGCCGTTGCAGTGCGGGCAGGTCCGCCACTCGCCCATCGTCATGCCGGTCTGGGTGTCGGTGGTCGCCTGGATCAGGTAGAGCCGCGGCTCGCTCAGCTTGCGGAACCCGGCGCAGCCGAAGCACACCGTGTTCGGTCCTTCTTCGAAGCCGGGTCCGTCTTGCTCGTCGCGGTCGTTCATGCGCCCATCGTCGCGCACTCGGGTGCGCGGGGCGCAGCCCCTCGCCGCGCTCGCGCCACCGCGGGCGGCCGAATCAACTTTCCGGAAATTGCGCGATCCATTTTCCGCTAGCAAATTTCCTGCGGAAAAGACCGCCGATCGGCGGATAAACCTACCCGGTTTCGATCCGATACAACCAGGAAAGGACCGAAAACCAGGGGGCGACGAATGGGCAAACGAGACTCCGACCGGGACGGGCAGGGAAAACCGCAACCGGACAAGTGGGAGACCTGGCAAAGCGACGACGACGGCAACAAGCACGAACGCCCCGGCGGCGAGAAGAAGTAGGCAGCGGTGCCGGATTGGTGCGAGCGGCTCGCGGTGCCGCGTGCCGCCTTCATCCCCGCGGTGATCTGGGACTACGAGCCGGAGACCGACGAGTTCACCAGGATCAGCAGGGATTCCGAACCCGCGCGGTGGCACGGGATGGTGGCCGCCGACCAGCCGATCACCACGCAACTGGACGACGGGCAGCCCGACGACGGGCAGCCGCACGACCGCACCCGCGTCCCGAGCAGTTCGTGCAGCCAGCCGTCGCTGGTCGCGGACATGCTGGACGCACTGGACGTGCGTCCAGGGCACCGAGTGCTGGAAATCGGCACCGGAACCGGCTGGAACGCGGCTTTGCTCTGCGAACGGGTCGGCGGAACCGGGCAGGTGGTCTCGGTCGAGATCGACCCGGCCGTCGCGGACAACGCCCGGCGCGCGCTGGCGGCCTCCGGCCACGCACCGCTGGTGATCACGGCCGATGGGGCGGCGGGATACCCGCCCGGTGCCCCGTACGACCGCGTGCTCGCAACCGCCTCGGTCCGCGCGATCGCGCGCACGTGGATCGAGCAATCCCGCCCGGGCGGGCGGATTCTTGCGCCGTGGGGCACCGACTACGGCGAAGACGCGCTGACCGCGCTGGAAGTGCACGCGGACGGTTCGGCTTCCGGGAGTTTCGGGCAGCGCCTCGCTTTCATGCGGATGCGCGGGCAGCGCCGCGGATTCCTCGACCCGGCGGCGGACGAGCTCGACGATGCCGAACGCAGCAGCACCGCACGCGAACCGCTGGAGTTGTTCGAGATGGTGGATTTCTCCGCGGCTTCGTTCACCATCGGCCTCCGGGTGCCGGACTGCTACCTCACCGTGGAGGACACCGACGACGCTCACCGGCTGATCGAGCTGCACGACATCCGCTCGCATTCCTGGGCGCGGGTCACCATGGTGCGCGGAGAACATCCGTGGACGGTGCACCAGCTGGGTCCGCGGCGGCTCTGGGACGAAGCCGACACGGCGTATTCGTGGTGGCAGGACGCCGGAAAACCCGCACCGGACCAGTACGAGCTGACGATCGCCGCGGACGGCGCGCACTCGGTGCGCCTGCCAGGGCGGCACTGGCGCCTCCCGCTCCGACCCGGGTCGTAATGCGAGTGATGGGCCCCTTCGCCCGATCTTGCGAGGCGACGGGGCCCATCACCGGCGAGAGCAGCAGCCCGTCAGTCCAGCTTCAGCGTCGGCTTGCGCAGGTCGTACCAGGCCGCGATGTCCAGGGCTCGTTCGATTCCGTTGCGCTGCGCGGTCGTGACCGCATCACCGGTGGTCTCGGTGGCGGTCTTGAGCGAGTCGCGGTCGAAGAACTCCAGGACTTCGTGGTTGGCCGAGAACAGCTCGCGGGCCTGCGACTGGATCGCCGCGAGGTAGTTCGGGTCGAAGCTGCCCGGGTAGCCGCTCTTCTTGCGGTCGGCGACCGAGGCGGGCAGCACGTCGCGGGTGGCCGCCCGCAGGATGCTCTTCTCCCGCCCGTCGAAGGTCTTCAACGACCACGGCGTGTTGAACACGTACTGCACGAGGCGGTGGTCGCAGAACGGCACCCGCACTTCCAGCCCGACGGCCATGCTCAGCCGGTCCTTGCGGTCGAGCAGCGTCTGAACCATGCGGGTCAGGTGCAGGTAGCAGACCTGCCGCATGCGCTTTTCCAGTCCGGTTTCGGAGTCCTTGAGCGGGGCCTCGCGCAGCGCGGACCGGTAGTGGTCGGCGATGTAGGCGGGCAGGTCGAGCTTGCGCCGGGTCTGCTCGTCGAGCACCTCCATCGAGAAGATCGGCGAATCGACCAGCCACGGGAACGTGTCGGCGTAGCGCTGCCGGTCGTTGTGGAACCAGGGGTAGCCGCCGAAGATCTCGTCGGCCGACTCGCCGGACAGCGCCACCGTCGACTGCTCCCGGATCGCCCGGAACAGCAGGTACAGCGAGTTGTCCCGATCTCCCATGCCGACGGGGAAATCCCGGGAGGCCACCGCTGCCCGCCGCACGGCCGGGTCGGCCAGCGACGCCCCGTCGAGCATGATGTCGGAGTGGTCGCTGGCGACGTGCTCGGCGACCGCGTGCACGTACGGCGTGTCCTGCGTGGGGGCCACCTCGATGGCCTGGAAGTTCTCGGCCTGCTCGGGGAAGTCGACCGCGAAGCTGCGCACGGTCTCGCCGTTGACGCCGAGCTGCTGGGCGGCCAGCGCGGTCATCGCCGAGGAGTCCAGCCCGCCGGAGAGCAACGCGCAGCGCGGCACGTCGGCGACCAGTTGCCTGCCGATGATGTCGTCGAGCAGTTCGCGCACATGCGCGGCGGTGGCCTGCTCGTCGTCGGTGTGCTCGGAGACCTCCAGCCGCCAGTAGCACCGCTCGCGCAGCCCGTTGCGGTCGACCACGGCCAGGTGCCCGGGCTGCAGTTCGCGCATCCCTTGCCAGATGGCGAATCCGGGAGTCTTGGCCGAGGCGAAGATCTCCCGCATCCCGTCCGCGCCCACCACGGCCTCGGCCAGCGGGTTGGCCAGGATCGCCTTCGGCTCGGAGCCGAACAGCACGCCGTCGTCGGTCTCGTAGTAGTAGAACGGCTTGATGCCCATCCGGTCGCGGATCATCACGAGCTTTTCGGTCCGGGAGTCCCAGATCGCGAACGCGTACATCCCGTTGAGCCGGTCGGCCACCGCTTCGCCCCACTCGACGTAGCCGCGCAGCACGACTTCGGTGTCCGAGTCGGTGTCGAACCGGTGCCCGCGCTGGCGCAGCTCGGCGCGCAGTTCGGTGTAGTTGTAGGCCTCGCCGGAGTAGACCATCGCGACCGGTCCGTCCGGGGTGTCGACCTGCATCGGCTGGGTGCCGCCCGGCAGGTCGATCACCGCGAGCCTGCGGTGTCCCAGCGCGGCGTGGTGCGCGGTCCAGACGCCCTGATCATCCGGTCCGCGGCAGGACATGGTCTCGGTCATCTCTCGCAGAATCCGGTCCTGAGCTGTCATGTCCCGCTGGAAGGACACCCAACCCGTGATGCCGCACATGAGGCCACCTCTCCGCAATCTTTTATTTAGGCGAGCTAACTACACCTTGTTACGGCCTCGTTGCACGAGCAATACGGCTCCGGTGTGAGATCTCGGACACATCTTCGGCCCGCCTCGAATCAGCGGTGGCCGGGCGGTGCGGAAGTGTTCGCACCGCCCGGCCGGTCGGCGTCCGGGGAGGGAGTTCGGACGCCGGCTGGATGCCCCGCCGGTCGCTCGTGGTCGGGGGAGGCACGAGCGGGACCGGCGGGGCGCGGCCCACCGCAGGGGAGGCTTGCGGCGGCGGACCGGGTTTCGGGGCTATTCCGGGAGGATCAGAGTTCGGCGATCAGCGCGACGCAGGACGCGCACGTCGTGCGCTGCTCGTCATCGGACACGGGCCGGTCGAGCAACCGGTGCACGCGCCCGGAAATCGGGTGGCCGCAGATGCCGACCAGCACCGGGCCGATCGCATCGCGCGCCACGGCGTGCCAGGTCGAGGACCACTCGGAGCTGACCCACGCGATCACCCCGCTTCGAGCTGCGGCCATTCCCGCTCAGGCCGTTCCTGTGATCGCAGCGCCAACACCCGCGTGCACACCATGCACGGCATCCCCAGCAGGTCGGAGACCTCCTCGGCCTCCGCGGCAGGCAACCGCAACTCGCACAACGCCAGAAAATCCCCGCACGCCAACGGCATCGCGATGTGCACGACGCGCTGCCTCTCCCCCACCAGGCCCGCGCGGTAGCGGACGCGCCTTGGGTAGTCGGCGGAGACAGGAGCTTGCTCATCCATGTGCCACCTCTGATCAACGTCCTAACGAGATGCTGTTCGCACCCTGCAACCTCACTTGATGCATGCATCAAGGATTGCTGCATGCTGATCGTTGAGCAAGATCCACCTTCGAGTGACGACCTTGGATAGCTCGGTGACGACATACGATGTGGCGCATGGTCAGCAGCGCAGACACACCGCGAGCGCGTGCTCTCGGCGCCGAGCTCCGACAAGCACGCCAACGCAGCGGCATGACCACTCGGGAACTCGCCGAGTCGGTCGATCGCAGCAGCTCGCACGTATCGCGTTGGGAAAACGGAAAGCTGACGCCGAGCGAAACTGACACGGCAACGATACTCGCCGTCCTTGGAGTCAACGGCGCGGATCGTGAGCGAATGCTCGAATTGGCACGAGACGCTCTCGAACCGAACTGGGTTGCCCCCGGCACGGACAAACAGTTAGCGGCATTGACCGACTACGAACGAACCGCTACGACAATCATCAACGTGGAACCGCTGATGATTCCCGGACTGCTGCAGACCTATGACTACGCACGACACATCATCGCCGAGTTCGGAGCATCCGGTCGCAGCGAAGCCGACCAGCGCGCGCAGCTTCGAGTCGGGCGTCAGCACGTCCTTACCGGCAGCTCCCCGAAGCAGCTCATCGCGATCATAGGCGAGGCAGCATTGCGCTATCCGCCGTGCCCAGCCGAGGTAATGGCCGGACAGCTCCACGAACTGCAACGGTGGGGCGCACGGGACCACATCGACATTCGAGTTCTCCCGATCGATCGCCCGGCCGGTCCGGCCATGAGCGGTTCCTGGGCACTGATCGAGTTCGCTGATACCAGACCAGTGGTGCAGCTCGAACATTACGACACCTCCACGACCATCACCGACGTGAGAGCGGTCGGCCGCTACCGAAACGCCGCCGACATGCTCTGCGAAGTAGCAATGAATGCGATCGAGTCGGCTGAACTCATCGCAGAAATTTTAGGAGGCAAGGAGAAGTCATGCTGACGCAACACTCAGCAGGACACTGGCGCACGTCGAGCTACAGCGGCGGGAACAACTGCGTTGAGGTCAGCGGAGTCGCCGGTTGCGCCAGAGTGCGCGACACGAAAAACCGTTCCGCGGGCTACTTCACCATCAGCTCGCAGCAGTGGTCCAGCTTCGTCTCAGCGATCAAGATGGGCCGCTACGACATCTGCGCATGATCCGCAGCACGAGTGATCGGGATGGACGAAATGAACAGCGACCAGCATCCGACAGCATGGCGCAAGAGCAGTCGCAGTAGCGGCGGCGCGAGCAACTGCGTCGAGGTCGGCCGTATCTCCGGCGGCGCCGCCGTCCGCGACACCAAGGACCGCGCGGCAGGTCACTTCGCCGCCACTGCCGACCAGTGGGCCACCTTCCTCACCGTGATCAAGTCCGGGCGCTTCGAGGTGTGACCGACCACCCGTCCGGCGGTCCGCTGGCTGCCGCGGACGTCGCCGGAGTGCTCAGCAGCACGGACTCCGAGCGGATTTCCCTTGCCCTGCACGGAAGAATGCGCCCGGACGGTGCGGCACTGATCGCGTTGGAAGGCGCGCTGGCCGGCGCTCGACGGCTGGAGGATCGGACTTCGGCGGCGGCGGTGTTGCCGGCAGTGGCAGGGCAGCGGGACGTGCTCGAGCGACTGGCGGGCGCTGCGCGCGGTGTGCGGAGTGCGGCCGTCGGGCTGGTTTCGGAGATCTACCAGTACCTCGGTTGGCTGCACCTGCCACAGGACGACTTCGCGGGAGCTCTGCATCACCTGAAGCGGGCAGCGCTGCTCGCGCTGGAAGCCGATGACCCAGTGCGGTTGGCGACGGCTCTGAGCTTCCGGGCTTACGCGCACCAGCGTTCCGGTGACTCGCGGCAGGCCGCAACGCTGGCGACTGCTGCCGCACGGAACGAGCGGATCTACCCCGGTCTCCGGACGTACCTGCACTTCCAGCGCGCCGAAATCCTTGCGTGCCAAGGTGAGAGGCGGCAGGCGTCGCAGCTGCTGGTGCAGGCGGACCGGCTCGTGGCGCGGCTTCCGCAAGCCGACGAGCTGCCGGAGAGCGGCTATTGGTACGTGCCCGCGTTCTTCCTCGGCGAGCGCGCATTCGTACTGGACGCTCTCGGTGAAACGGCCGCGGCACACGAGTCCGCAACCGCGTGCCTATCCGAGCTACCCACCGAGTGGCGCGACACCGAATGGGCATCCGAACGCCGTGCACTGGCCGAGAAAGGCCCGCAACGGTGAAGCGGGGATCGAGGGATGGGGACCTTCGCCCCGCTAGATCGGACGAAGAGGTCCTTCACTCCGGAAAGGTGCGCGGAAGCGGCGACGGCCGCTCGGCTTGACTTGGAGTCTTGTCCAAGTCTTAGCTTCGCGGGGTGTTCAGCGAAGAGGAACTCGAGTATCTGACGGGGCAGTGGGTCGGGCGGTTGTCCACCAGCCAGCCGGACGGGACGTTGCAGGTGAATCCGGTGGGGTTCGGGGTCAACCGGGCGCTGGGGAGCATCGACATCGGCGGCTACGACATGAGCCGCAGCCGCAAGTACCGCAACGTGCTCGACAACGGGCGGGCCGCGTTCGTGGTGGACGACGTGTACTCGGTCGATCCGTGGCGGGTGCGCTTCCTGGAGATCCGGGGGCACGCCGAGGCGATCGGTGAGCCGGCCGACGCGCAGGACCAGGCCCGGTTCGGGCCGATCATCCGGGTGCACCCGGAACGCATCCTCAGCCTCGGGTTGCATCCCGGCGATCTCGACGATTCCCCGCACGCGGTCGGAATCCGCAGTCGCCGAGCCGGCTGAGCGCTTGTCCGAGCCGACGGTCGGGGTCGCTCTGGGGCTCGGTCCGGATCGACCATCCGGACGGAGTTCTCCAGTGCTTCGCCCGGCGACTCCTCCCACAGCTCGTAGCAGGACACCGGCCACACCGCGCTGATCGCGGGTCAGTCGAAGTCGACGTGCACCTGCACCTTGCCGTCCTCGTCACGGACCGCGAGGGCCTGACCGGTGCGCCGTTCACCCGCGGCTTCGAGAGTGATCGGGCTGCGCTGTCCCAGGAAATTGCGCCACCAGCGCTTCTGGTCCGGCAGCATCACGTCGATGGTGGCGCCGGATTCGGTGCGGCGGACGGCGACGACCAGTGCGACCTCGCGTCCCGAACGTCGCCCCCGGTAGGAAACGTTCACCATGCCCGTGCCGCCGACCTCCGAGGGCCACCGCGAAAACCTCCGCACGCACGGCGCGACGAGCTTGTTCAAATAACGACCCGCGACGGTAACGGCACTCATGCGGAACTCCTCCCCGTTCCGGCGACGGCGCACCCGCCTCGCCCTTCGGATCGACGGCCAACGGACATGCCGCGAGTCGATCCCTCGATCACCGACGATCTTGACCGAGCGTACTCGCCACGGCGGCACCGGCGCGTTCACTCGCGGGCCCGCGCGACCGCGCCGCTCACTCCGCGGGGGCGACGGTTCGCAGAAGCCGTCGAGCAACGAGGGACACGCACCGGCGCCACCGAAAGGAATCCCGGGAAGCACGTACCGGGCGGACGGTCCGCCCGCCCCGGATTCACGGGGTGAACGGACCGTTCGAGTGCTGCTGCCTCAGGCGATGATGCGGAGGGGGTCCTCCAGCAGAGCCGTCAGTTGCTGCAGGAAGGCCGCGCCGACGGCACCGTCGATGGCGCGGTGGTCCGCCGAGAGCGTCACTCGCAGGATCTTGCGGGCCACCACTTCCCCATCGACCAGTTGCAGCTCCTCCTTGGCGGCGCCGACCGCGAGGATCGCCGCCTCCGGCGGGTTGATCACCGCGGAGAACTGCTCGATGCCGAACATGCCCAGGTTCGAGATGGTGAACGTGCCGCCGGACATCTCGTCGAGCTTCAGCTTGCCCTCGCGAGCGCGCCCGGCCTTCTCGCGGCCCTCGGTGGCGATCTCCGAAACGCTCTTGCGGTCGGTGTCCCGGATGACCGGCACCACCAGACCGTCGTCGATCGCGACCGCCACGCCCAAGTGAATCCGCTTGTGCTGCAACAGCTTGTCGCCGCCGAAGGAGACGTTGACCGAGGGGTTCGCGCGCAGCGCGGTCGCCACCGCCTTGACCACCAGGTCGTTGAGGCTGACCTTCGGACCGCCCGCGGCCTGCAAGCGCTCGTTGAGGTTGCCGCGGAACGCCACCAGGTCGGTCACGTCGATCGCGCTGGTCAGGTAGAAGTGCGGGGCCTGCTGCTTGCTCTCGGCGAGCCGCTTGGCGGTGACCTTGCGGACGTTGCTCAGCGGCAGCTCCTCGACGTCCTCGCCAGCGCCGGAAACCGGGGCCGTCGCGGGCTGGGCGGGCGCGGCCGGAGCCGGAGCGGGCTCGGCCGCGGACCGAGCGGCAGCCGGTTCGGCGGCCGCGGCGTCGATGTCGGCGCGGATGATGCGCCCGCCCGGACCGGTTCCGGTGACCCCGGCCAAGTCCACACCGCGGTCCTTGGCCACCGCCTTCGCCAGTGGCGACGCCTTCGGTTTCGACGGCGCGCTGCCGTTCACGGGCTCCGGCGCAGCAGCAGGCGCAGGTTCCTCGGCAGGCGCCGACTCAACGGCAGGCGCTGCCGCATCCGCCGAAGCATCCGCAGGCGCACCGGCAGGCGCGGCAGGCTCAGCCGCCTCGGCGACCGCCCCGGACCCGTCCCCGACCAGCGCGATCGGCGTGCCGATCGGAACCGTCGTGCCCTCGCCGACGAGCACCTTCTCCAGCACCCCGTCGTCGTAGGCCTCCAGCTCCATGATCGCCTTGTCGGTCTCGATCTCGGCGACGACCTCGCCGCGCTTGATCTGATCGCCGACCTTCTTCTGCCAGCCGGCGATCACGCCTTCCTCCATCGTGTCGGACAGGCGCGGCATCTGGATCTCAGTCATCAGCAATTCCTCGGGAAGTCTCAGCGGCGAGCGCCGACGGCGTCCAAGGTTTCCCGGACGGCGGTGGTCAACGACTCGGCCGACGGCAACGCGGCCTTCTCCAGCGGCTTGGCGTAGGGCAGCGGCACCTCGGCGGCCGCCACCCGGCGCACCGGCGCGTCCAGGTAGTCGAACGCACCGTCCGAAATGGACGCGGCGATCTCCGCGCCGATGCCGTAGGTCAGCCAGTCGTCCTCGGCCACCACTGCGCACCCGGTCTTGCGCACCGAGTTCACCACGGTCTCCCGGTCCAGCGGGCGCAGGCTGCGCAGGTCCACGACCTCGGCGTCGATGCCTTCCTCGTCGTGCAGCTTCGCGGCCACCTGCCCGGCGATCCCGGCCATCCGGGAGTAGCCGATGATCGTCACGTCCGAGCCCTCGCGGGTCACCGCGGCCTTGCCGATCTCCGCGGGCGCGACGTCGTCCGGCACCTCTCCCTTGGTGTTGTACAGCGCCAGGTTCTCCAGGAACAGCACCGGATCGTCGTCCCGCAGCGACGCCAGCAGCAGCGCCTTCGCGTCCGCGGGCGTGCTCGGGGCGACGACCTTCAAGCCCGGCACGAACGCGTAGTACAACTCGATGTTCTGCGAGTGCGTCGCGCCCAGCTGCTGACCGCCGCCACCGGGCGTGCGCAGCACCATCGGCACGCTGGTCTGCCCGCCGAACATGCCGTAGATCTTGGCCGCGTGGTTGACGATCTGGTCCAGCGCGATCAGCGAGAAGTTGATCGTCATGAGCTCCACGACCGGGCGCAGCCCCAGCATCGCGGCACCGACCGCGGCGCCGACGAAGCCCTCCTCGGCGATCGGGGTGTCGCGCACCCGCTTCTCGCCGAACTCTTCCAGCAGCCCGGCGGTGATCTTGTAAGAGCCCTCGAAGACACCGATCTCCTCACCGATGAGGAACACGTCTTCGTCGCGGTGCATCTCGTCGCGCAGCGTGTCGTGCAACGCCTGGCGGTAAGTCATGACGGCCAAGGGAACTAACTCCTGAGACTTCGGATCCGCGCCTCGGCGGCACCCGGCGATCGAGCCGAGTGCCGCGCGGGAGCGGGTGGCGGGGTGTGCGGTGAGCGGCTCAGAACACCGGGTCGGCGGGCAGGCGCCGGGAATCGTTCGCCACCGGGGTGGCGTAGGTGTAGTCGAACAGCGTGGACACCTCGGGGTGCGGGCTGTCGTCGGCGAAGGCGACCGCGGCGTCGGCGTCGGCCTGCGCCTGCTTCTCGATCTCCGCGGCGGCGTCCTCGTCGAGCACGCCTGCATCGATCAGCTTCGCCCGGAAGTTCACCACCGGGTCGTTCGCGCGGGCCTGCTGCACCGAGTCCTCGCTGCGGTACTTGCCCGGGTCCACCACCGAGTGGCCCTTGAGCCGGTCGCTGACCGCCTCCAGCAGCGCGGGCGTGCCGGACTCGCGGGCCTGCTCGACCAGCTTCGTGGCCGCGTCGCGGACCTCGAGCACGTTGTTGCCGTCCACCCGCTCGCCGTGCATCCGGTAAGCCGCGGCGCGCTTGTACAGGTCCGACTCCGCCGAAGCCTTGTCCACCGTGGTGCCCATGCCCATGTGGTTGTTCACCACCACGAACACCACCGGGAGGTTCCACAGCGCGGCGATGTTCAGCGCCTCGTGGAACGCGCCGATGTTGGTGGTGCCATCGCCCATCTGGCACATCACGACCTGGTCGCCACCGCGGTAGTCGACGGCCATCGCGGCACCCGTGGCCAGCGGGATCTGCCCGCCGACGATGCCGTAGCCGCCGAGCAGCCCGGCGTCGGAGTCGAACATGTGCATCGAACCGCCCCAGCCCTTGGAAGTGCCGGTGCTGCGGCCGTAGAGCTCGGCCATCACCCGGCCCGGCTCGATGCCCTTGGCGATCGCGTAGCCGTGCTCGCGGTAGTTGGTGAACAGCAGGTCGGTCTTGCGCAGCGCCGACATCAGGCCGACGACGGTGGCCTCCTCACCCAGGTTTAGGTGGCAGTAGCCGCCGATCTTGGCCTGGGTGTAGCCCTGCGCGGCGCGCTCCTCGAAGCGGCGGATCAGCGTCATCTGCTGGAAGTAGCCGCGCAGCAGCTCGTGCGACTCCCCGCCGAACGGGCCGCTCTTGGCGGCGCGTGCGGGCGTGCGGCCGGACTTGGTGCGGGTCGCGGGCTTGCTGCGGGTCGCGGTCTGCGCCATCACGGAACCCTTTCGAAAATCGTGCGGGACTGGAGCCGGACTAGGGCGTTGTAAGCGGCGGAAGCCGCTCGCGGTGCGGGACTCGGGCCGTCCTTAGCGCTTCTTCGGCGGAGCCGTGTGGACCGGCAAACCGAGGGCGGACATCGCCGCCTCCATGCCGACCTCGCCGAGCGTCGGGTGCGCGTGGACGGTTTCGGCGAGCTCGTCGAGCGTCGCCTCCAGCGTCATCGCCAGCGCGCCCTCGGTGATCAGGTCGCTGGCCGACGGGCCGAACACGTGCACGCCCAGCACCTCGCCGTACTGCTTGCCCGCGACGACCTTCATGAAGCCCTCGGTGTCGCCGTAGGTCTGCGCGCGGCCCAGCGCGGCGAACGGGAACTTCGCGGCGACGACCTCGTGCCCCGCTTCAGCGGCCTGCGCCTCGGTGAGCCCGACGCTGGCGATCTCGGGGTGGGTGAACGTCGCGGCCGGGATGACGTCGTAGTCGATGTGCGACTCGTGGCCCGCGATCGTCTCGGCGGCCACGATCCCCTGGTGCGAGGCGACGTGCGCGAGCAGCGCCTTGCCGGTGACGTCGCCGATCGCGTGCACGTGCTCGACGCTGGTGCGCAGCTTGTCGTCGACCTGCACGAACCCGCGCGGGTCCAGCGCCACACCGGCGCGGTCCAAGTCCAGCGCGGCGGTGTTCGGCTTGCGGCCGACGCCGAACAGCACGACGTCGGCTTCGATCTCCTGGGGCTTGGCGCCGTCCACGGTGACCTTCAGCGCGGAGTTCTTGCCGCGCCCGGAACGTTCGATCTTCGAGACGGTGGCGCCGGTGAGCACGTTGATGCCGCGCTTGCCGAACGAGCGGCCCAGCGCCTTGCCGACCTCGGCGTCCTCGGCCGGGACCAGCGTGGACTGCATCTCGACGATGCTGACCTCGCTGCCCAGCGAGCCGAACAGGCTGGCCCACTCCGCACCGACCGCGCTGCCGCCGATGACCAGCAGCCGCCCGGGAACCTCGGTCAGGCCGAACGCGCCGTCCGAGGTGATCACGCCGGGCAGGTCGGCGCCGGGCAGCGGCAGCTGCACCGGGACCGAACCGGTCGCGATGATCACGTCCTTCGCGCGGACCTGGTCGATGGGCGCATCGCCGACCGGGTCGGCGGCGTAGCGGGGTCCGTTCGCGCCGAGCTCGGACTCACCGGTGGCGTAGACGTCCACGGTGGTCGGGCCGGTGAACCGGGCGTGCCCGATGAGCACGCTGACGCCGTTGGCCTTGAGCAGGCCCGCGACCCCGTCGGTCAGCCCCTTGACCACGCTGTCCTTGCGGCGGCTGACGGTGTCGTAGTCCAGCGCGACGTTCTCGGCGCGCACGCCGTACTCGGCGGCGTGCAGGACGGTCTCGTAGACCTCGGCGGAGCGCAGCATCGCCTTGGTGGGGATGCAGCCCCAGTTCAGGCACACCCCGCCGGGCTTCTCCTTCTCCACCACGGCCACGGACAGGCCGCGCTGCGCGGCCCGGATCGCGGCGACGTACCCGCCGGGGCCGCCGCCCACCACAAGGAGGTCGTATTCCTGCACTTCGCTGTGCTCCTTCGAGCCGCACGGACCAGCGCGGAGCCCGTCTCGATGCAGGTGCTTCGCCGCTGGGTGAATCCCGGATGTTGCACCGCGAGTCTCGTGAGCGCGGACACTCGCGCGCCATGCTCGACCGCCCAGACTTCGGCACCGGCCGATGTGCACAGCGCACATTTCGGCCCGGTTTGATCACGCAAGGTCGCGATTCGGCACCGACGGTGACGATCAGGGTGGTTCACGGCGGAGAAATCAGAAAGTCAACACCGATAGCGGAAAAACGCCAAAAGTTGCCCCGGAGGCTCAGTCGCGGAGCCCATCCCGCAGGTGTAGTGCCGACAACGCCAGCGACAGCGACACGTACGCCGCCCGCCCGTGCAGCGGCCGGTCGATCAGCGCGCCGATCCGGTGCAGCCGGTTGAGCACCGTGTTGCGGTGGCAGTGCAGCCGCACCGCGGCGTTGGCCGTCGAGCAGTTCTCCTCCAGCCACGCCGACAGCGTCTCCAGCAGCATGTCGCGCTCCTTGACCGGCAGCTCCAGCACCGGCCCCAGCTGCGAATCCAGCAGCCGCTGCGCCAGGTCGGGCGACTGCACCAGCAGCGCCTCCGGGTAGCGCTGCTCCAGCGACACCAGCTGCGGCGTGTTGTAAGAGGCGGTGCCCAGCGCGGTGAGCGCGAGCTGGTGCGCCAGGCCCACCTCGGCCAGGCCTTTCACCGGCGGTGACGCCGCCACCCGGCCGCGGGCCAGCGGGCGCAGCACCTCCAGCGCACCCGGTTCAGCGCGCTGCTCCAGGGCGACGAGCCCGACGAGTGTGTCCGCGCGCACTTGCCACACCGAGCGGATGTGCACACCGCCCAACGCTTCGCTCTGCCCGGCCAGCGCGAAGCTGCCATCGGCGCGCATCTCGGCGACCACCACCAGGTAGCGGCCGCCGGTCGGCAGGTCGAGTTCCTTCGCGGTGCGTTGCGCGAACGCGGTGTCCCGCGCGCGGCCGCTGAGCAGGTCCTCCACCAGGGCGTGCCTGCGCTGGTCGTCGCGGCGCAACCGCTCCAGCTCGGTGTTGCGGTAGGAGGTCGACAGCGTCGAGGACAAGCCGTCGATCACCGTCCACATCGAGGTGGCCGCGCCCAGCACCACGTCCGGGTCGGCGCGGTCGGCGTGCGCCTGCTCGACCAGCGCCTCCCACACGATGCGCCCGCCGAGCCGGAAGGTGCGCAGCATGACCTCCAGCGGCACGCCCTGCTCGGCGCGGCGGCGCCCGATCGCGGCGGCGACGTCGTCGCCGTCCGGGCCGCCGACCTCGCCGCTGAGAATCTGCAGCACCCGCTCCAGGTAGCGCTTGCAGCCGTCGTAGAGGTCCTCCCGCGGGACCGGGCGGTAGTCGGTCCACTCCGGGTTGTCGGTGAAGATCGCCCCCATCAACCGCCGGGCGAGCCGCTCGGCATCCCCGAGCCGGGCCGCGGCGAGCGAATGCGTGATCGCCGCGACGTGCCCCGGATCGGGCAGCGGGCGGGCGGGATCTGCGGCCACGCCCTGCGACGATACCCGCGCGCGACGATCGACGTCCGCGCCGCTTCGCCGGCTCCGCGGGCCGGCTGCCGCGGCCGGGTTCGGCACCGGCCGGTCCGGTCGGGCCCACCTGGTATCAAGTTCGCGGTGACCGGTGCCACACGACCACCGGTCATGCACGGTGAACGGCCTGGCCGCCAGAACCCGGCCCCGAGCAACCGGCCCCAGGAAATCAGCCGACGCGGCGGTCGGCGCAGGCGACGATCGAGAAAGCGAATGCCCCCAGCGCCCCACAGAGCACCCCGCCCGCAGCTGTCCGACGAAGTGGCCGTCCGGATCCGCGACCGGATCATGACGGGCAAGCTGCGCCGCGGCCAGCACCTGCCCCTGGAGCGCCTCGCGGAGGAGATCGGGGTCAGCGTGACCCCCGTGCGGGAGGCGCTGCTGGCGTTGCGCGGCGAAGGGTTCGTCGAGCTCGAACCTCGCCGCGGCTTCACCGTCGTGCCGCTGAATCGGCAGGACGTGGCCGACGCCAACCGGTTGCGGGCCGGGCTGGCGGGCGAGCTGGCCGCCCGCACCGCCGAGCGGATCAGCATCGCGCAGCTGGACGCGCTGGAGGCGGTGCAGGCGGAGCTGGAGCACGCCACCCGCTTCGGCATCGGCGACGCGGTGCAGCTCGACCAGCGGTTCCACACCGCGATCCACGACGTCGCGGAGTCCGCCAAGCTGGACTGGTTCCTGCGGCTGGCGTCCCGCTACGTGCCGCAGCGGATCGGCGCGGCCACGCCCGGACTGACCGAGCTGACCGAATCCGAGCACCGCGAGATCCTGCGCGCCTTGCGCAACCGGGACGCCGAAGCCGCGCGGTGGGCGATGCACGAGCACGCGATCAACACCGGGCGGGCGCTGCTTCGCTACCTCGACGAGCAGGAAATCTGGGATCAATGACCGAATCGTCGCGTTCGGTCGCGACCGGCGGCAGGGCTTTCGGCCGGGCTCACCCACACCGGTGGCATCGGAGCCCGAAAACCAAGATTGCGACCGCGTAACGTATCGTCGCCTGCGGACGACAGTCCTGGTGGCGGTCGGGTTCGCAGCAGTGTCCCCGGCGGTTCGTCCGGTTCCCCGAAGTACTTCCGGTCCCTCATCGGCTCGCCGGGCCGACGGGCGCGCCCGGAGCACGAGCAGACCGGTCGGCCGCCAAAGCATTGATCGGTTCCGGCCCGCCGCGTGGCAACCATTTCCCTCCTCCCAAGAAAAGCGGGGCGCGAATCATGCAGAGCAGCAGCCGCACTTTCGTGTCGGTTGTCGGAACGGTGCTGATGGTCGTGACGACCGTTCTCCTGGCCGCATGGTCCCAACCTCAGCCCGCTGCCGGGCCGCCGGCGAACGCGGCGGTCAGCGTCGTGCGATGAGTGGGAACGGCGGTGCGCCGGCGACGATCAGTCCTCCCGGACGACGCTCGTCGCCGGCTTGTCCTCGCGCAGCCCGGTGAACCTCGGGTGCCGCAACCGCCCGTCCGCGGTCCATTCGGAGAAACCGATCTCCGCGACCATTTCCGGCGCCACCCAATGCACCTCCCGTTCCCCGATCCGATCGGCGAACGGTGATTCGGACTTCTCCAGCCTTTCCATTCGAGCCCGCAGATCGCGCAAGGTCTTCTCGTCGTATCCGGTCCCGACCTTGCCCGCGTAGCGCAGCTCGTCGCCTTGGAAATAGCCGACCAGCAGCGCGCCGAACCCGTGGCGCGCGCCTTTCGGCTCGGTGAAGCCGCCGATGACGAACTCCTGCCCGGAGACGCACTTGAACTTCAGCCAGTCCCGGGAACGGCCGCCCCGGTAGGGCCGGTCCGCGCGTTTGGCGATCAGCCCCTCCCAGCCGCGTTCGCACGCCTGCCGGAAGAACTCCTCCCCGTCGCCGCGGCGGTGCTCGCTGTAGCGCAGCGGGTCGTCGAAGCCGAAGCACTCGGACAACAGCCGCTTGCGGGTGCGCAGCGGCAGCCGGGTCAGGTCCACGCCGCCGACCGCGATCAGGTCGAACAGGTAGTAGAACACCCGCACCCCGGTCCGCCGGGCCGCCCGCGGGTCGGTCAGGTGCATCCGGTTCTGCAGCTTGGCGAAGCTGGTGCGGTCGCCGTCGAAGGCCACCACCTCGCCGTCCACCACGAACCGCTCCCCCTGCCCGGCCAGCGCGTCCAGCAGCTCCGGGTAGGAGGCGTCGACCCGCTTGTGGTTGCGCGACCACAGCACCGGATCGCCGCCGTCGCGCCCGGCCAGCACCCGGGCGCCGTCGAGCTTGCGCTCGTAGAGCCAGTCCGGGTCGGAGAACCGGCTGTCGGTCAGGGTGGCCAGCTCGGGCTCCAGCCAGGTCCCCGACCAGGAGCGCAGCAGCGGCAGCTGGTCGGCGCCGAGCAGTTCGGTCGGATCGGGCTCGCTCACGGATGCGGTATACCCGGTAGGGGCGCCTTTCCCGACCACCCGCTTCCTCACACTTTCGTGTCAGTGGGTGAGACTGGATATCGACCTGCCGCAGATGCGGGGCAAGCCCAGCCCCGCGCCCGACCGCGAAGGTGCACGAAGCGATGCCGAAGACAACCAACCCGTTGCTGAAGAAGAGCGGGCCATCGACCAACGCGATCCTGAGCATCGTGGTGGTCGTGGCCGCAGTCGTGATCATCGGCGGGGTCCTGCTGTTCACCGCGGGCAAGGGGGACAACGCCGCAGGCGGCCAGTCCCCCGCGCCGGGTCAGGACATGAGCCAGGTGGTGAGCAAGCCGGACAGCCACAAGCTCACCGAAGCCCCCGACGCCAAGGTCACCGTGACCGAGTTCCTGGACTTCCAGTGCCCGTCCTGCTTCCAGTACTACAACGGGGTCACCAAGAACATCGAGCAGGAGTACAAGGGCCGCATCAACTTCGTGAACCGGATGTACCCGCTGACCAACGCCCACCCGCTGGCGATGGAAGCGGCCAAGTCCGCCGAGGCCGCGGCGATGCAGGGCAAGTACAAGGAGATGTACCACGCCATCTTCGACAACTACCGCGCATGGGCGGTCTCCCCGGACGGCCAGCAGGTCAGCGATGACACCGGCCGCGCCAACCAGATGTTCACCCAGTACGCCCAGCAGATCGGGCTGGACGTGAACAAGTTCAAGCAGGACAAGGAGTCCAAGGCGGCCAGCGACCGGATCGCTGCCGACCAGGCCGACGCGGAGAAGGCCGGCATCTCCGGCACCCCGTCGTTCTTCATCAACGGCCAGAAGTGGGAGGGCTCCGGCAAGTCCACCGCTGATGTCGCCCAGCAGCTGCGGGCCCGGATCGACCAGGAGTTGGCGCGATGACCGCCACGCAGCAGGCGCACCCGGCCGCGGCCGCCGCGGAGCCACCAACGCGGCAGGCCGGGCTGGGCTGGCTGTACCTGATCGGCGGCGCGATCGGCCTGGTGGCCTCGTTCGCGCTGACCGTCGAGAAGATCACCAAGCTGGGCAATCCGTCCTACATCCCGTCGTGCAGCATGAATCCGATCGTGTCCTGCGGCACGGTCATGGACAGCACCCAGGCCGCGCTGTTCGGGTTCCCGAACCCGCTGATCGGCCTGTTCGCGTTCCCGGTGATGATCACCGCAGGGGTCGTGCTGCTGGCCGGGTTCGCCGCGCCGCGGTGGTTCTGGATCGGCCTGCAGCTGGGCACCACGCTCGGCGTGGTGTTCGTGCACTGGCTGATCGTGCAGAGCCTGTACGACATCGGCGCGCTGTGCCCGTACTGCATGGTGGTGTGGGCCGTGGTGATCCCGATGTTCTGGTACACGACGCTGCACGCGCTGCGCGGCGGCCACCTGGGCGGGGGCGCGTCCGCGGGCGCGGCGTTGTCCCGGTTCCACAGCCTCGTGCTGGTGGTCTGGTACCTGGCGATCGTGGTAATGGTGCTGCAAGCGTTCTGGAGCTTCTGGACCTCACTGTTCTGACGCCCACGTGAGCCTGGAACACCCGTTTGTCTGGCCAATGGCGCGGGTACCTGGCGACTGTGAGTGATGAAGTGCGCGACGTCCCGGCGGGCCGGCCGGGCGCACCCGCTGCCCGGGCGCCCCGGCCGGGACCACAGCCGCCGAGGCACAGGCCGGACGGCACGCCGGGAGGCGCGCCGGTACCAAGCGGACCGGCACCTGGCGTGCCGGAACGGCGCGGCACGGAACGAGGTGGCTGGCGATGAGGTCAGAACCCGACGCGCGGCGGGAGCCACCCGGCACCCGGCCATGGGTGCCGGAGACCGGTCCCCGAACGAGGACCCCGAGGTCGAATAGAGGTGTGCCAGTGTCAGCACCCGAGTCCGGACACGGCGAACGGACCGCGCAGGTCCCGGACTCCTCCGTGGTGGAGGTGCGGGTCGCCGCCGAGGCGTCCCAGCTGTCGGTGTTGCGCGCGGTGACCGGTGATCTGGCCATGCGAGCGGACTTCGACGTGGACTCGATCGCCGACCTGCGGCTGGCCGTGGACGAGGCGTGCTCGACCCTGGTGCGGCTCGCGGCCGGGTCCGCGCCGCTGGTCTGCCGGTTCGCGGGCCAGGACCACGAATTGACCGTCTCCGCGTCGGTGCGCAGTGATTCCGCTCAGGCACCGCGGCAGGACACGTTCAGTTGGCGCGTCCTGAGCGCACTCACCGACACTGTGTCAACCTCGGTGCAACCGGACGCGGACACCGACGGTGCCCACGTCGTTCGCATTGAGTTGACCAAGGGACGGACTCACGAGTGAAGCAGGCGGATTCCGATCACGCTGCGCACTCGCGACATCAACGGTACGACGAACTGGCGCCGCTGTTCGCCGAACTCGCGGGTGTGAGTAAGCAAGACCCCCGCTACGAACAACTGCGGGACCGGCTGGTCACCGAACATCTCCCGGTGGCCGAGCACATCGCGCGCCGGTTCAGCCACCGCGGCGAGTCCCAGGAGGACCTCACCCAGGTCGCCACCCTCGGTCTGATCAACGCGGTGGACCGGTTCGATCCCGAACGCGGCGTGGACTTCCTGTCCTACGCGGTTCCGACGATCATGGGTGAGGTCCGCAGGCACTTCCGGGACACCGGCTGGGCGGTGCGGATGCCGCGCAGGCTGCAGGAGCTGCACCTGTCGGTGTCCTCGGCGATCGCGCGGCAGTCCCAGGAACTCGGCCGCGCCCCCACGCCCAGCGAGCTGGCCGAGCACCTGGGCATCAGCAGGGACGACGTCTACCGGGGACTGGAGGCGGGCAACGCCTACCGCAGCGCTTCGCTGGACGAGCTGCTCACCGCCACCGACGAGATCCCGCTCGGGGACGCGATCGGCTCGGACGACGCCGAGCTGGCCGAGGTGGAGAACCGGGAGACGATCCGCCCGCTGCTGGCCGAGCTGGACGAGCGGGAGCGCCGGATCCTGGTGATGCGGTTCTTCCGCTCGATGACCCAGACCCAGATCGCCGAGCAGGTCGGCATCTCGCAGATGCACGTGTCCCGGCTGCTGTCCCGGACGCTCGTGTGGCTGCGCGAGCGGATGGAGAGCGAACGAACCCCCGCCGAGTCCGCGCAGGACTGACGGGGGCTGTTCGCGCCTCGGCGGTTGGAAGGACCGTCCGGGGCCCGGCCGGGGGAAGGAGCTCGGACCTCGGACGGCCGGCTTGCGGGGTTCCGGGCCCGGCGGGCCCGGAACCGGGCATCACTTGACCGAGATGCCGTGCTGCTGCAGCCAGGGCTGCGGGTCGACCTTGGTGCCACCCTTCTGCACACCGAAGTGCAGGTGCGGGCCGGTGGACTTGCCCTTGTTGCCAAGAGTGGCGATCTTGTCGCCTGCGTTCACCTTTTGCCCGGTCTTCACGTCGATGGTGTTGATGTGGCCGTAGACGGTGATCGTGCCGTCGTTGTGCTGCACCCGGACCCACTGGCCGAAGCCGCTGGCCGGACCGGCGCTGATGACCTTGCCGTCGGCGACGCTCTTGATCGGCGTGCCGATCTTGTTGGCGATGTCGATGCCCTTGTGCGAGCTGCCCCAGCGGGATCCGAATCCGGAGCTGAGGGTGCCTTCGGCGGGCTTGACGAAGTCCGGCTTCGCCGCGGCGGGCTTGGCCGGGGCTGCCGGCTTGGCCGCGGCCGCGGGTTGAGCCGCGGGCGCAGGGGCCTGGTTGGCCTGCTCCGCTACGACCGCCTTGCTCTTGTCGAGCTGCTTGGCGGCGTCCTGCGCACCCGCGGCGGGCGCCGCGGGCAGGTGGACCGGGGCGGCCTGCTGCTCGGCGACCGGGCGCACGGCGTGCTCCTCGGCGCCTCCGGTCGCGTTCGCGGCCAGCGGCTGGCCGATCGCGGCGAAGGCACCGACCGCGACCGCGGCCGCGGCGATCTTGTTGCCGATGGGGAACTTGTTCCCGGGCCGGGGGCGGAACGAGTTCAGCAGGGATTCGCGGAGAGCCGGCTTCGGGGTCTGACCGGTCTCCTCGCTGTGCTTGGCCATTATCGCCTTTCCGTCTTCGGGGGTGGTCCGGGCACTCCCGCCGGGGGACGCGGGTGACCTCTTCGGGGGCGAGATCTTTTCGTGACCGAACCGTGATGTTCCAGCGAAAAAGGTAGCTAAGCGTCACCAAGGGCGGCAATTCCTCACCCTTCAGCAGGAAGTACGCCTGCCGCACGCGGCTCGCACGAGCACATTTAGTGACGGGAAGCGATGACCTTCAGATTACGCAGATGATCTAGCTGGAGGTGCTCCGGGAAGCGGCCTCCGCGACGGTCCACCGAGATCGGCGACCGAGTGCACCCACCTGCCCGCGATCAGTGTTTTTCCCTGGTCAACGGCATAACGGGCGCTGCGGCCGAACGTCCGGCGAACCTGCGCCCGACCGCGCGGGGTGGCGGGCGGGCTCCGCCGGACTCGCCGGTGACCTGCGAATTCGATCAGGACGATCGATCTTGCGAGTGGGTCGTCGACCAAGGCGTCAGATCGGCGAAAGTGGCCTTGGGCACAAGTCCGACACAACCCTCGATGAAGCCGCCATGAGCGAGGCAGCGACGAGCCGTCCACAGCCTGCACCGCGGGCTCCCGCAACGATCGCCTCCGACCGCGCTAGGCGCTGAACCGGGTGATCGAGATTCCGGCGCGTGCGGGCGCGGTGACCGAACGCCGCCGGACTCCCGGACTCTGGGACGTAGCTGCCCCACGATGGGTCGATCTGGTTCACTGGCGGGCATGACGTGCGGTGACCAGTGGGGCGTGCTCGTGCAGCGCCTGCATGTGGATCTGCTGCTCGTCTGTTCATCCGGGTGTCGTCGGCGCATCCTGAGCCGTCCTGCGCTCGACCGGGTCCAGTAGCTCCCGAGTCCCAGGCCGTTCCTGCGCCCTGCCCGCGCCGCGCAGCGCCTGCCGCGCGCCGCGCGAGAACTCCGCCGCGCGCCGGGCAGAACCGCTGCGGAGGTCCGCGCCCGTCCACCACGCCCCGAAGATCCTTGCCCGAAAGATCCGGGCACTGCCGGGGCCTTCCCGAACGCCACCCCACGGAGAGAACGTGCAGACCTTCCTGATCTTCGCGCTCGGCGGGTTCATAGCCCAGCTCGTCGACGGTTCCCTCGGCATGGCCTACGGGGTGACCTCCACGACGATCCTGCTGACGGCGGGACTGAGCCCGGCGCTGGCCTCGGCCTCGGTGCACCTGGCCGAGATCGGCACCTCGGTGGCCTCCGGGGTCTCGCACTGGCGGTTCGGCAACGTGGACTGGAAGGTCGTGCTGCAGCTCGGCGTGCCGGGCGCGGTCGGGGCGTTCCTCGGTGCCACCGCGCTGAGCAACATTTCGACCGAGGCGGCCGAGCCCTGGATGTCGACGATCCTGCTGGTGCTGGGCGCCTACGTGCTGCTGCGGTTCGCGCTGCGCCCGCTGCGCAAGCGCCAATTGACCGGGGTGAGCCCGAAACTGCTGGCGCCGCTGGGCCTGGTGGCGGGTTTCGTCGACGCCACCGGCGGCGGCGGTTGGGGCCCGGTGTCCACGCCGACGTTGCTGAGCACCGGCAAGGTCGAGCCGCGCAAGATCGTCGGTTCGGTGGACACCAGCGAGTTCCTGGTGGCGATGGCCGCCAGCGTCGGGTTCCTCACCTCGCTGGCCGGCGAACCGCTGTCCTGGATGACGGTGGGCGCGCTGCTGGTCGGTGGCGTGGTGGCCGCGCCGCTGGCGGCCTACCTGGTGCGGGTCGTGCCGATGCGGATGATCGGCGTCGGTGCGGGCGGGCTGATCGTGCTCACCAACGCCCGCACGCTGATCAAGGCGTTCGAGCTGCCCGCGCCGTCGGTGATCTACGCGGTGATCGTGCTGGCCTGGGTGGCGGCGCTGGTGGTCACGGTGCGCCAGATCGTGCGCGACCGGCGCGAGGAGGTTCCGGACGAGGCCGGTGAGCCGGTCGGCTGAATCGGCCGGGCGTCGCTGCGCCGAACGAGTGACCGGCCGGTCGAGTCGCTGGAGCGGCCGAGTGCGGCCGGTCGGCTCGCGGCATCCGCCGGGACCGGCGGGAAAGCCAGGACCGAAAAGCTGATCATAACGCACGCAGCGTCGGGAATTACCCACGTGCCGTATCGCGCGAATCATACGAAAGGGCTACGGTCTGTGGGCCGTGTGGAAGCCCCCCGACACGCGGTAGGCGCCCCGGGTGCGAACAGGTGCTAGTGCTCGCGCCCGGGACGCCGCTCCCCGTACCGCGGCCGTCGCACGGCCGCATCGTGTTTCCGCCCGCGAGGGACGAACCGCGGCTCGCTCGGTGCCACCTCGGCGACCCCGCACCGTTGGCAGCCGTTCCGGCGAGGCGCGTTGGTTCACAGTGTGCACGCCTAATTTGGAATATTCCAGCCCTTGGGGCGCACAGTTCGAGCACAGCACCGAATCGGCGGCGTGATCGCCGGCGGCCGGGCCGGGCAAAACGCCGGCGGGCGCCCGAAACGGGCACCCGCCGGATCCGCGGAACCTCGGTCCGCTGAGCCTGCGGCTCAGCTCTCCGAACGCAGCGGGCTGGAAGCCGTCCGCCACTGCACGGTCGGGCGCATCGCGCCCAGATCGACCCGGCCGACGTGCTGCTGGGCCACCCCGAACAGCGACTCGATCAGCGTGTTCGACAGCAGGTGCGGCTGCAGGCCCAGCTCGACCAGCCCGGTGTGCACCACGTTGTAGTGGTGCTCGGACTGCTCCACCCGCGGGTTGTCCAGGTACTCGACCTCGACCGCGCCGTCGAAGCTGTTGGCCACGACCTTGGCGATCTCCTCCACCGAGAAGCTCTCGGTCATCTGGTTGAACACCCGGAACTCGCCCGGCTCGGCCGGGTTCTCCGCGGCCAGCCGGATGCACTCCACGGTGTCCCGGATGTCGATCAGCCCGCGGGTCTGCCCGCCGCTGCCGTACACCGTCAGCGGGTGCCCCAGCACCGCCTGGATCACGAACCGGTTCAGCACCGTGCCGAACACCGCGTCGTAATCGAAACGGGTCGCCAGCCGCGGGTCGCGCAGGGTTTGCGGCGTCTCCTGGCCGTAGACCACGCCCTGGTTCAGGTCGGTCGCGCGAAGCCCCCAGATCCGGCAGGCGAACTCGATGTTGTGGCTGTCGTGCACCTTGCTGAGGTGGTAGAAGGAGCCCGGCTTCTTCGGGTACAGCATCCGGTCGGTCCGCCCCTTGTGCGTGACCTCCAGCCAGCCCTCTTCGATGTCGATGTTCGGCGTCCCGTACTCGCCCATCGTGCCCAGCTTCACCAGGTGGATCTCGGGGTCGATCTCCTGGATCGCGAACAGCACGTTGAGGTTGCCGACCACGTTGTTCTGCTGGGTGTAGACCGCGTGCTTGCGGTCGATCATCGAGTACGGCGCGGCGCGCTGCTCCGCGTAGTGCACGATGGTGTCCGGCCGGAAATCACGAACCATCTCGTAGGTGAAATCGGCATCGCACAGATCGCCGTAGTAGGACTTGATGGCTTTTCCGGACACCTCCCGCCAAGTGTCGACGCGGGACTGCATCGGCTCGATCGGCACCAGGCTCTGCACGCCCATCTCGTGGTCGTAGCCGCGCCTGGCGAAGTTGTCGGCCACCGCCACCTCGTGGCCGTGATCGGACAGGTGCAGAGCGGTCGGCCAGCCCAGGTAGCCATCGCCCCCGAGGACGAGGATTCGCACGCCTTGTTCTCCTCTACGTCATTGCGGGTGTGCCACCGGCGCCTGCGGTTCCGCCCCGGGAGCGCGAACACCGGCGGCCACGGTCACCGGAACCCGGACTCGGCGCCGGCGACGATCGGCACGGTAGGAAACATCCTGTCGGAACGAGGTGAAGGCGCTCGTGCGGCCCGGATCCCGCCCCGAAGACATCGAAATGGTCTCATCCTTCGGCGGCGTAGCGAAGAGTCGAACCTGCCGCGGATGAGAGAGCAACGGCACTTCGCGGCACCTCGCTATCGTGCGGACACGAACCGCACCGGCAACGGCGCGGTACTCGCCGGAAAGCTGTCTGGGAAGGACGGGAAAATGCAGGCCGCGGAAACCACGGAACCCTCCGGAATGACCGGGCGGGAGCGGCGCGGCCGCTACTGGCAGCTGGTGAGCCGGTTCGCGGCCGCGTCGGTCGTGGCGACCGGGATCAGCCAGGTCGTGTTCGTCGGCTCCTACGCGGTGGGCGCCCCGGCGGTGTTCTCGACGGTGCTGGCATGGCTGGCCGGTGCGGTGCCGAACTTCGTGCTCAACCGGCGCACCTGGGGCGGCGGCGGGCGCGCGGCGCTGCGCGGGGAGATCACCCGCTACGCGGTGATGTCGGTGGGAACCGCGCTGCTGGCCGCGCTCGCCACCAGCGGTGCCGAGCGGCTGGCGCTCGGGGCGTTCCCGCACGACCACGCCCCGCGGGTCGCGGTCGTGTGGGGTGCGTACGCGGCGACCTACCTGGTGATGTTCGTGGTGAAGTTCCTGATCATCGACCGGTTCATCTTCACCGCTCGCTCGCGGCCGCAACGGGCTCGCTGACCGGCTCCGGGGCCGTTGCCGCGACCGGGGCGCGGCGTTCGCGCAGCCAGGTGCCGATGACGACCTTGGCGTAGCGGTAGCCGTAGAGCACGTTGTTGCCCTTCTTGCTCTCGCCCGCGGTGCGGGCCAGCATCGTCATCGGCCGCTCCAGCACCCGGTAACCGCGGGCGAGCACGCCGACCAGCAGCTCGGAGGACTGGTACTGCTGCTGTTCCAGCCGCACCGAGTTCGGCACCTGCACCTTCATCGCGCGGAAGCCGAACGAGGTGTCGGTGATCCGCTGCCTGGTCATCGCGCTGACCATCCAGGCGAACACGTAGGTCCCGGCGCGGCGCACCAGGTCGGTGCTCTCGGTGCGGCCGAGGCGCCGCGAACCGGTGACGAAGTCCGCGCGGTCGTCGACCAGCGGCTGCAGCAGGTCCGGCAGCTCGGTGATGTCGTACTGGCCGTCGGCGTCTGTGGTGATCACGTAGCGCGCGCCGCGCTCGGCGGCCAACCGGTAGCCGAGGCGCAGCGCAGCGCCCTGCCCGCGGTTCTCGGGGGCGACGCAGGTCTGCGCGCCGTGGCGCAGCGCGACCTCGGCGGTGTCGTCGGTGGCCCCGTCCACGACGACGAGGGCGTCGACGTCCAATCCGCAGCTGTTCGCCGGGATGCCGTCGAGCACCGGGCCCAGCGCTTCCTGCTCGTTGTAGGCCGCGATCAGCACGACCACGGGTGCTAACCGGCGGTCGCCGTAGCGCTCGGCGTAGCCGTCCATGGCTGCCCGGTCGACCTCGTCGGGACAGGTCGTGGACATCTTCGTCTCCTTCGGGGTGGGCGGTCTCAAATAAGGCAGCGGCGGCGCGCCGGGCCGCCGCCCGATGATCGCGGTCACGGCGAGCCCGGCCGACAGCGGCAGCAGCACCAGGCCGGGCAGCTGGTAGCGCCAGGAGAATTCCATGGCCGCGGCGGTGCCCAGCACGGTGGTCGCCAGCCCTGCGGGCAGCAGTACGACCGCGCGCATCCCGCTGCGGCGGGCTCGGCCGACGCCGAGCACGGCCAGCGCCGAGACGGCGAGCATCCCGCCGAGCGCGGTGCCCGGCGTGTAGCCGCCGCCGAGCTGGTAGGAGCGCAGGAATCCGGCGATGCCGGGATCGACCGAGTAGGTGCCGTCGCCGTAGAGCTCGGTCCACTCGGTGACGTACCAGGCGTCGGCGTACAGCGGGTATTCGGTCTTGAACTGCCAGCGGTCCAGCGGCACGTCGCCGGGGCTTTGGGTTCGGGTCGGCGCGAATCCCTTGAAGAAGTCCTCCAGCACTCCGCCGACGACGTCGAACGGCTGGTGCAGCAGCACCTTGCGGGCCATGCCGCTCTGCGCCGCCTCCACATCGACGCCCGGCGGCAACGTGTTCTTGCCCTGCGGGGTGTGGTAGCGGTGGATGTAGAAGTCGATGCCGGTCGCCTTGCGCGCTTCGACCGGGTCGCGCGGGCAGACCAGTTCTTCCTGCGGCGTGAGGTCGAGTTCGCCGCACTGCGCGACGACGGCGGTGCGCCCATAGACGACGCTGCCGGTCGAGCCGCCCAGCGCGGGCACGCCGGTCCAGATCATGTGGTACATCGCGTAGAGGAACAGCGCACCGGCGAAGGCCCCGGCCAGCGCGCCTGCCGAGCGCAACCGCCGCCGCCAGCCGTCCCGCGGCCGGATCCCCGCGGCCAGCAGCACGAACACCACGGCCGGAAGCACCAGCGTCAGCCCGACGATGCGCACCAGCACCGACACCGCCAGCAGCAGCCCGCCGATCGCGGCGGTGCGCGGCCCGGGTGCTCCGCGCCAGGTCAGCACCAGGATCGCCGCCAGCAGCATGACCTGGAACAGCACGTCGGACATGATGTTGTGCTCGATCTGCACCTGGTAGGCGTCCAGCAGCACCGGCGCGGTCGCCAGCGCGGCGATCCAGTACCGCGCGCCGAAGCGCACCAGCAGCGCGTAGCTCGCGACGCCGAGCGCGAGGCCGATCAGGTGCTGCACCGCGGCCACGAACGCCAGGTTCCCCACCAGCAGCAGCGGGCCGAGCAGCAGCAGCCCGTAACCGATGGGGTTGATCCCGCCCGGGTAGAAGATGCCGAGGTCGTCGAGGTAGCGGAACGAGTCGATGTAGAGCAGTGCCGGCTGGTAGGCCAGCTGCGCCAGGACGCGCAGCACGGCTCCGCACAGCACCAGCAGCACGAGCAGCCAGTGCTTGCGGAGACTGCGCCCCAGCGCCGCGATCACGGCGCCTCGGCGGCGACCGCGCGGAAGTCCTCCCACACGGTCCGCAGGCCGTCGGTGAGCTCGACGGACGGGGTGTAGCCCAGTTCCCGACCGGCCTTGGCGACGTCCACGATCACCGCGGGCATTTCACCGTTCTTGGCGGGCACGTGGGTGATCGGCAGCGGTTCGCCGGTGGCGGCGCGGACCGCCTCGATCAGTTCGAGCACCGAGATGGACCGCCCGGAGCCGATGATCGCGGGACCGGTGTACTGCTTGTCCCACGCCGCGAGGATTCCCTGCACCACGTCGTCGACGTGCACGAAGTCGCGGCTCTGCGCGCCGTCGCCGTAGACCTCCACGCCGCCGCGGGACAGCGCGGCGCGCATCAGCCGCGGGATGAAGCTGTCCTTGTGGTTCATGCCGGGGCCGTAGATGTTGGTGAACCGCAGCGCGGTGGTGGCGATGCCGTAAGCGCCCGCGTAGCCGGACAGCAGCATCTCGCAGGCGGCCTTGGTGGCGCCGTAGGGCGTGAGGGGCTGCAGCGGCAACTGTTCGGAGATGGTGCCGCGGCCGATGTCGCCGACGACCGCGTTGGTGGAGGCCAGCACGAACTGCCCGGCGTGCCGCCGCCGCGCCAGCTCCAGCAGTTCGTGGGTGACCTCGACGTTGGCGCGGTAGGTCTCGTCGGGCCGGTCCACCGAGCGCAGCACCGAGGTGATCGCGGCCAGGTGCACGATGCCCGCGGTGCCTTCCGGCACGGCAGCTTCCCGCACCTGCGGGTCGGTGAGATCGCCCGCGACGTGCCGGACGAGGTCGCCGCGCAGCGACGCGGGCAGCGGCTGCTCGTCGGCGACGGTGACCGGGGTGCCGCGTTCGACGAAGGCCCGCACCACGGCCCGGCCGACGAAACCGGAGCCGCCGGTGACCACGACGCCGCCTGCGGAACCAAACTGATCACTCAGAGTTGCTGCGGACTCGGCGTTTTCGCCTCGATCGGGGGAAGTCTGGCTGCTTGGCACGCGCAGACTCTAACCGGCCGCTGCCAACCCTCGGCGCCTAACCCGCGCGGCACTTCGGCGCCATCCGTCCCCGTTCGCGGAACGGGCCGGTCACGACCTCGCCGGCCGCGCAGCAAGCGGACCGCTCGCCCGGTCCTCGCCGGTCGAGCGGTCCGTTCACCCGTTGAGCCGTGCGCGGGTTCTTCATCTTGAAGCGGCGAAGCCGCTTACCGGCACTCCCCCGGCAGTCTTCAGGAGAAGCGCTCCACGAGTGCCTTGAGGCCCGCGGCGTACACACCGCCGCCGAAGGTCTGCTCGAGCTTGCTCTCCTCGGCAGCCTCGGTGTCGTAGTCGCCGAACCACTCGACGAACGCCTGCCCCGTTGCGGTGATCGGGAAGACCGTGATGGTGCTGCGGTAGGTGCGGATCGGGAACGGGCCTTCGATCATGTCGTAGGTGTAGGAGCGGGCCGTGTCGTCCAGCGCCACCAGCCGCTCCCGGATCGCGCCGCCGCCGTCGGGGAGGCCGAGCAGCCGCACAGCGCCGATCTCGCCTGCCGACCGGCCGCTCTCGATCTCGCTGCTGGCGATCGCCGGGTGCCAGTCCGGCAACCCGTTGAACTCGCGCACCAGCTCCCAGACCTGTTCGGCCGGGGCCGGGATCACCGCACTCGCGTAGGCACGCGCCATCGCAGATTCCTCCTCGTTCTAGCCGGGTTCACCGCTTGAGGTTCTTGAACTCGCGGGTCCGCTCGGTGAGCGCCTGCTCGACCGGCAGGCGCTCCATGCTGCTGGCGCCGTAGAAGCCGTGGCAGCGCTTGGTGCGGCCGAGCACGTAGGCCGCGTCGTCCGGCGTGGCGATCGGGCCGCCGTGGCACAGCACCAGCACGTCCTCGCGCACTTCGGCGGCGGCCGCGGACCACTCGTCGATCAGGTTCACGCAGCCGTCCAGGTCGTTCGCGGTCTCCGCGCCGATCGAACCGCCGGTGGTCAGGCCCATGTGGCAGACGATGATGTCCGCACCGGCGCGGGTCATCGCGCGCGCGTCGGCGGCGGAGAACACGTACGGCGTGGTGAACAGGTCCGCCTCGTGCGCCTCGGCGATCAGCTCGACCTCCTGGCGGAAGCTCATCCCGGTCTCCTCCAGGTTGGCCCGGAAGTTGCCGTCGATGAGCCCGACCGTGGGGAAGTTCTGGATCCCGGCGAACCCGAGTTCGCGCAGCTTCGCCAGGAACGGCCCGGTCCGCAGGAACGGGTCGGTGCCGTTCACCCCGGCCAGCACCGGCGTGCGGCGCACCACCGGCAGCACCTCGCTCGCCATCTCCACGACGATGTCGTTGGCGTTGCCGTAGGCCAGCAGCCCGGCCAGCGAACCGCGTCCGGCCATCCGGTAGCGCCCGGAGTTGTACAGCACGATCAGGTCGATCCCGCCGGATTCCTCGCACTTGGCGGACAGGCCGGTGCCCGCGCCGCCGCCGATGATCGGCTCGCCGTGCTCGGCCATGTCGCGGAACCGGCGGCGCAGGGCCGCCCGGTCGAACTGCGTCATTCCCGCCCTCCTGTCTGCCTGCCCGCTGGCTGCCCAACCGCTGCTGCAGGACTGCCCGCTTCCCGCACGGCGTGGAACTCCCGCAGCAGCGCGTCGACGAACTCGGTGTCGTTGATGTTGTGCGGCAGCCGCAGCACCTGCCGGTCGGCGTGCTGCCGGACCTCGTTCTCCAGCGTCTCGAACAGCACCTCGTCGGCCGCGGGGTCGTGGAAGGGCTGGCCGGACGCGTCCAGCACCGACAGCCCGCCTTCGGGCAGCAGGAAGCGCACCGGACCGGAGCAGGCGTTGAGCTTCGCGGCCAGGAACTCACCGATGCGGCGGCATTCGTCCGCGGTGGTGCGCATCAGCGTGACCTGCGGGTTGTGCCGGTAGAGGTGCCGCTCGCGGTACTGCTCGGGGACGGTGTCGAAGGCACCGAAGTTGACCATGTCCAGTGCGCCGCAGGAGCCGACGTAGGGCACGCCGGTGCGGGCGATGGCGTCCAGGCGCTGCTCGCCCGCGCTCATCACTCCCCCGGCGATCAGGTCGCAGACCTCGGTGGTGGTGATGTCCAGGACGGTCGCGATCAGCCCGTCGTCGACCAGCTTCTCCATCGCCCGGCCACCGGTGCCGGTGGAGTGGAACACCAGCGGGTCGAACCCGGCACCGAGCCCGCGCGCGGTCGCGGTCACGCACGGCGTGGTCACGCCGAACATCGACAGCGCCACCGCGGGCAGGTCATCGGCCGGTGGGACGGGGTCGCGGACCGCGCCTGCGAGCGCGTGCGCGGCGTTGCCCAGCACCCGCCGGGAGATCCGGTTCAGCCCGGCCACGTCGGTGACCGACGGGAACATCGCGATGTCCGAGGCGTCGACGTAGCCGGACACGTCGCCCGCGGCCACGGTGGAGACCATCAGCTTCGGCACCCCGACCGGCAGCGCGCGCATCGCCGGGGTGATCAGCGCCGTGCCGCCGGAGCCACCCAGCCCCAGCACACCGGCGACGTCGTCGCGGGCGGTCAGCCAGTGCTCGAACGCCTCGGCCATCGCCGCGACGGCGGAACCGCGGTCGCCGGTGAACACGGCGCCGGCTCCGCGCGGGTGCGCGGCCGCGACCTCGGTGGCGGAGACGTCCACGTCGTCCGGGTTGTCGGCGGGATCGCCGGAGGTGCTCAGGTCGACGGTGCCGACCCGGACACCGCCGGCCGCGGCCAGACCGGCCACGTACCGCAACTCCGCACCCTTGGTGTCGAACGTGCCCACCACGTACGCCCGGCCCATCGCACCGCCTTCGCCGTCGGGGTCCACCGGAGCCGAAGCCTACTTCGCGAAGCGGTCCGGACACAGCCCGTTGATCACCAATCGGCGAGCGACCCCAGCAGCTCCGCGTCCTCGTCCAGGAACCGGCGAACTTCACGGGCGCGCAGCTCCTCGCGGTCTTCCCGCTCGGCGGCCTCGCGCGGCGGGTGCTCGTGCACCTCGTTCAACCTCAGAACCATCGTCACCACGCCAACCGCCTACTACCACGCGCTGCCGCTCATTTCCCGGGCGAGAGAACGGCCCCCGGACTTCGCCGGGGGCCGTCGCTTGCGGGCTCAGGTCACTGGCTCTTGCCCTTGCCCATGAAGCGGTTCTTGACCTGGTCGATCTTCGCCTTGTTCTTGGGGTCGGACGCGTAGCGCTTGGCCTGGTCGATCGCCTTCTTGCCCTGCGGGCTCTTGGCGAAGTCGGTCACCTTCTTGAACAGAGACATGGTCGCTCCCACTCGGACCGTTCGGGCACGGTTACCCACAGGGTACCGGCATTTCGGGCACCCGATCGAGCCCTGCAGCCCCGCGAACGCTCCTAGCCGAGCACACCGCTGACCGACGAGTGCCCCTTGAGCAGGTTGCGGGCGATGGTGCGGCGCTGGATCTCGTCGGTTCCCTCGAAGATGCGCAGCAGCCGGATGTCCCGGTACCAGCGCTCGATGGGCAGTTCGCGGGTGTAGCCCATGCCGCCGTGGATCTGCATCATCCGGTCCACGATCTCGTTGGCGCGGGTGCCGCCGTAGAGCTTGGCGATGCTCTGCGCGTGCCGCGAGTCCATGCCCTGGTCGGACTGCCACGCGGCCTGCAGCACCAGCCAGCGCAGCGATTCGATCTCCACCGCGGAGTCGGCGATCATCCACTGGATGGCCTGGCGATCGGCGATCGGCGCGCCGAAGGTCTTCCTGCTGCGCGCGTAGTCCATGGACATCTCCATCATGCGTTCGCAGCCGCCGAGCGCGCGGGCGGGCAGCAGGTACCGGCCGCGGCCGATCCACTGCATGGCGAGCTTGAAGCCGCCGCCGACCTCGCCGAGCACGTTCTCCTCCGGCACCCGCACGCCGTCGAACTGCAGCGCGGCGGGCTGCCGGTCCCACTCGCCCATGATCTCGATCGGCTCGGACTTCCAGCCCGCGTCCCGGTCGGCGAGGAAGCAGGTGACTCCGCCGTCGGCGCCCTTGTCCTTGTCGGTGACGGCGAAGACCATCGTGAAGTCGGCGTCGATGCCGCCGGTGATGAACGTCTTCTCGCCGTCGATCACCCACTCCGAGCCCTCCTTGCGGGCGGTGGTGCGGATGTCCTTCGCGTCCGATCCGGCGCCGGGTTCGGTGATCGCGAAGCAGGACTTGCGCTCGCCTTCGATGGTGGGCAGCAGGTAGCGCCGCTGCTGGTCCTCGTTGGCGTGGTAGAGGATGTTGTCGGCGTAGCCGCCGAAGCTGAACGGCACGAACGTGCGGCCCAGCTCGATCTCGATCAGCGCGGTCAGCACCGCGGAAAGCCCCATCCCGCCGTACTCCTCCGGGGTCTGCACGCCCCAGAATCCGGCGTCGCGGGCCTTCTGCCGCAGCTGCCCGAGCTCTTGCTTGGTCAGCCCGCGCTCGTGGTTGCGCTCGCGGCGCAGCACCTCCTGCTCCAGCGGCATGAGTTCGCGCTGCACGAAGGTGCGCACCCAGTCGCGGATGTCCCGCTCTTCCTCGGTGAGCGAAAAGTCGACCATCAGTGCTGTTCCTTTCCGAATCCGGCCCGGGCTCAGCCGCGAGCGGCGGTGTTCGTCTCGGTGAGCTGCTCGCGCAGTTCGCGCTTGAGGACCTTGTGGCTGGGACCGAGCGGCAGTTCGTCGACGAACACGACGCGGCGCGGGTACTTGTGGTGCGCGGTCTGCTCGGCGGCCCACGCCCGGATCGCCCCGGACAGCGAATCGTCGGCGAGCTCGCCCGGTTCGGGGACCACGACCGCGCAGATCTCCTCGCCGCGTTCGGGGTCGGGCAGGCCGATCACCGCGCACTGCGCGACGGCCGGGTGCCGGATCAGCAGCTCCTCCACCTCGCGCGGGTAGATGTTGTAGCCGTTGCGGATGATCAGGTCCTTCTTGCGGTCCACGATGGACAGGTAGCCGTCGGCGTCCTTGCGGCCCATGTCGCCGGTGCGGAACCAGCCGTCGACCACCGCGGCGCGGGTGGCCGCGGGGTCGCCGAGGTAGCCGGCGAACACGTTGTGGCCGCGGATGACGATCTCGCCGGTCTGGCCGGTGGGCAGCAGCTCGATGCGGTCGTCGACGTCCGGGTCGGCGACCTCGGCGTCGACGCCCCACAGCGGGTGCCCCACGGTTCCGGCGCGCGCGCCGAACGCCGGCTGGTTCACGGTGGCGGTCGGCGAGGTCTCGGACAGCCCGTAGCCCTCGTGGATGGACGCGCCGAAGCGCCGCTCGAAGTTCTCCAGCACCGCAACCGGCAGCGCGGCGCCGCCGGAGACGCACAGCCGCAGGCTGGGCAGCGCTGTTTCCGGCCCGGCGGCTTCCAGCATCCGGATGTACATCGTCGGCACTCCGTTGAGCTGGGTGACTTCGTGCCGCCGGATCAGCTCGAGAGCTTCGCCGGGGTCGAACTTGGGTTGCAGCACCAGCGCGGCACCGGCGCGGAACGTGGTGTTCAGCGAGACGGTCTGGCCGAACACGTGGAACAGCGGCAGGCAGCCGAGCACCTTGTCGTCGCGCCGGGTGTCGTTCGCGTCGAAGGCGTTCACCACGGCGTTCATGACCAGGTTGAGGTGCGTGAGCACGGCGCCCTTGGGGCGTCCCGTGGTTCCGCTGGTGTAGAAGATGACCGCCGGGTCCTCGGGGGCGCGGGTCGCGAAGGACGCCACCGGTTCGGCGGCCGCGGCCAGTTCGGTCAGTGAGGTGGTTTCCGGCGAGGCCTCCGGATCGCCGCCGGGGCCGACGGTCAGCACCGGGACGCCGACGCGGCGCGCGGACTCCTCCGCCAGCGCGCGCTGCGAGGTGTGCCCGATGACGAGCTTGGCGCCCGAGTCGCGCAGCAGGTGCGCCGCTTCGTCCGGCACCAGCAGCAGCGGCACCGGCACCACGACGGCGCCCGCGGTGAGCACGGCGTAGTAGGCGCGCACGAAGTCGATGACGTTGGGTGCGACGATCGCGACCCGGTCGCCGGGCTGCACTCCCCGTCCGCGCAGCGCTGCGGCGTGCGCGCGGACCTGCTCCCACAGCTGCCCGTAGCCGACGTGCTGGTCGCCCTCGATGACCGCGGTCGCCGACGGCCGCAGGCGGGCCGGCTCGGCGAGCACGGACGCCAGGGACAGCGTCGTCGACCGCTGGCCGGGCGTCGTCGGCTGCGCAATCGAACTGTCGTCGTTGACCATCGGCGGCCTCCTCGCCGGACGCGCCGGGCGTCCCGCGAGAAGTGGACACCCGGCAACTAACGTCGTTAGTTTTGGACTCTAGGACCACCCCGAGCGCTGCGGCAAGAGCGCAGCACCGGACACTGTCGGTGCCGGGAAGACCCCGGAGCGGAGCGTCGAACAGGGGGAAGCGCGGATGGGACGGCCGAAGAGCCCGCTGCTGACCTCCGAACGCATCCGTACCTGCGGGCTGGAGATCATCGATTCGCACGGCCTCGAAGCGCTGTCCATGCGCCGCCTCGCCGACGCGCTCGGCGTGCGCGCCGCCTCGCTGTACAACCACGTCGCCACCAAGGACGCGCTGCTGCACGAGATCGCCAACGGCGTGATGGCCAGCGTGGACACCAGCGGTTTCGGCACCGACTGGACCACCGGGCTGCTGCGCTGGGCCCGCTCCTACCGGGCCGCGCTGGCCGCGCATCCGAACCTGGTGCCGTTCATGGCCTCGGGACCGGCCCGGCGGGAGACCTCGCTCAGCCGCGCCGACGCCGTGCACGGCGGGCTGACCAGCGCGGGCTGGCCGCCGCGCTACGCCACCATGATCGGGGCCTCCACGAAGTACCTGGTGGTCGGCTCCGCCATGGGCTCGTTCGCGGGCGGGTTCCCGGACGACGCCGAGATCTACGACGACCGGTTCCCGCACCTGCGGCAGGCGCACAAGCTGCGCGAGCACGCCGCGGAGATCGACGACGACAGCTTCGAGCTGGCGCTGCGAGCGCTGGTGGATGGTCTGCGCGCGCAGTTCGAGCTGGTCGCAGCGAACACGTCGTGATTGATCATTAATACTGAATTTTCGATCTTCGCCTCGCCGGCGGCGCAGCCGCCGAGCAGCCGACCGTGCAAGCCACCGACACCGCTACGCAGCGAATCCGAAGAACACTATTCGTGACGGGACAGGGCTCACGTTCGGTTGACTGCGAAACGTGATCTCCGTAGCGTCAGCCAGCAACCGAAAGCCCAACTGAACAGCCGCCGACGACGTCGTGCGGGAGAGACTCCCCCCACCAGGAGCCCCTGGTATGCGGCCGTGGAGCGCCGAAGGAGCAATCCTCCCCACCAAACTCTCAGGCCCCGCACCGCACGACAGCAGGCGATCACGGAGAAAAGCAGGGATCCGCATCCCTCGCCCACGGTGCAAGCCGCACGAGCGCGGCGAAACTCTCAGGCCAATGACTCCGGGGAGGCCGGCCGGCGCCCACCGCGCCCGTCGCCGCCGAGGTGCTCGAGCTGCAGCTTCCGCTGGGGCTATGGTTTCCGCTGGAAGTGGCCGCAGCCGGTCCTCGGACGTGATCGGTGCCGATGAGGAGGAGTTCCGCACCATGACGTCGTCGCCGCCCTCCGCGCGTCAGACACCTCTCCACGAGGTGCACCGAGCGCTAGGCGCCCACTTCACCGAGTTCGCGGGCTGGCAGATGCCGGTGCGCTACTCCGGTGACACCGCCGAGCACCAAGCGGTGCGCAACACCGCGGGCCTGTTCGACCTCTCGCACATGGGCGAGATCCGGATCAGCGGCCCGCAGGCCGCCGAGGCGCTGGACTACGCGCTGGTGGCGAAGGCATCCGGCATAACGGCCGGGCGTGCCCGCTACACGATGCTCTGCGACGCCGACGGCGGCGTGCTCGACGACCTGATCGTCTACCGGCTGGCCGAGCAGGAATACCTGGTGGTCGCCAACGCCGCGAACGCCGACGTGGTCTCCGCCGAGCTGGAACGGCGCGTGCAGGGCTTCGACGCCGCGTACGAGGACGTTTCCGCGGACTACGCGCTGATCGCGGTACAGGGCCCGAAGGCCGTCGAGATCCTCGCGCCGCTGACCGACACGGACCTGTCCACGGTCAAGTACTTCGCCGGCTACCGCAGCACGGTCGCGGGCGCGCAGGTGATGCTGGCGCGCACCGGCTACACCGGTGAGGACGGCTTCGAGCTGTTCACCTCACCCGCCGACGCCCCGGCGGTCTGGCACGCGCTGGCCGAGTCCGGGCAGCAGCACGAGCTGGCCCCTGCCGGGCTGTCCTGCCGGGACACCTTGCGGTTGGAGGCGGGGATGCCGCTGCACGGCCACGAGCTCTCCACCGGCCTCACCCCGTTCCACGCGAACCTCGGGCGGGTGGTGAAGCTGGACAAGCCGGGTGACTTCGTCGGCAAGGCCGCGCTGGCCCGCGTCGCCGAGGAGCCCACCGAACGCACCCTGGTCGGGCTCAGCACCGATGCGCGCCGCGCGCCGCGGCACGGGTACCCGGTGCTGGACGCCGCGGGTGCCGAGGTCGGCGAGGTGACCAGCGGTGCGCCGTCGCCCACGCTGGGACATCCGATCGGGATGGCTTACGTGGACCGCGCGCACAGCGCGCCCGGCACCGAGCTGAAGGTCGACATCCGCGGCAGGAGCATCGACGTGCAGGTCGTCGAGCTGCCGTTCTACCGACGGTCGAACTGACCACCCGCGGGCGAGATGCCCGCACGCCCACGCCGGCCGGAGGGCAGCGCGGCCCGCATCCGGCACGGCCCACATCACCATTCAGAGCCCATCGAGCACATTCAGAGCCCACGTGCAGGGCCCACATCGAGCACAGGAGGCAATGCGATGTCCGCACCGGACCTGTTCAACGATTCGCTGTCGGCGGTGGATCCGGAGGTGGCGGCCGCGGTCGGCGCTGAGTTGTCGCGGCAGCAGAACACGCTGGAGATGATCGCGTCGGAGAACTTCGCGTCGCAGGCGGTGTTGCAGGCGCAGGGGTCGGTGCTGACGAACAAGTACGCCGAGGGCTATCCGGGCAAGCGGTATTACGGCGGTTGCGAGCACGTGGACGTCGTCGAGCAGTTGGCGATCGATCGGGCCAAGGAGCTCTTCGGCGCGTCGTTCGCGAACGTGCAGCCGCACTCGGGGGCGCAGGCCAATGCTGCGGCGATGTTCGCGCTGCTCAAGCCGGGTGACACGATCATGGGCCTGGACCTGGCGCATGGCGGGCACCTCACCCACGGGATGCGGATCAACTTCTCCGGCAAGCTCTACAACGTGGTGCCGTACCACGTCTCGGAGCAGGACCACCGGGTCGACATGGACGAACTCGCCCGCCTGGCCCGCGAGAACAAACCCCAGATGATCATCGCCGGGTGGTCGGCCTACCCGCGCCAGCTCGACTTCGCCCGGTTCCGCGAGATCGCCGACGAGGTCGGGGCGTACCTGATGGTCGACATGGCGCACTTCGCCGGGCTGGTCGCCGCGGGGCTGCACCCGAACCCGCTGCCGCACGCGCACGTGGTCACCACGACCACGCACAAAACCCTCGGCGGCCCGCGCGGCGGGGTGATCCTCTCCGCGGACGACGAGTTCACCAAGAAGTTCAACTCCGCGGTGTTCCCCGGCCAGCAAGGCGGCCCCCTCGAGCACGTGATCGCGGGCAAGGCGGTGCTGTTCAAAACCGCCCAGTCCCCCGAGTTCGCCGACCGGCAGCGCCGCACCATCGAAGGCGCCCAAGCCCTGGCCGAACGCCTCTGCGCCGACGACGCCCGCACCGCCGGGGTGCAGCTGGTCTCCGGCGGCACCGACGTGCACCTGGTGCTGGTCGACCTGCGCCACTCCGAACTCGACGGCAAGCAGGCCGAAGACCGCCTCCACGAGATCGGCATCACCGTCAACCGCAACGCCGTGCCAGGCGACCCGCGCCCGCCGATGGTGACCTCCGGACTCCGCGTGGGCACCTCCGCACTGGCCACCCGCGGATTCGGCAAGGCCGAGTTCACCGAAGTCGCCGACATCATCGCCGAAGCCCTCCAACCCGACCTCACCACCGAGACCACCACCGCACTCCGCGGCCGCGTCGAAGCACTCGCCAACGCACAACCCCTCTACCCGAACCTG